>CAZSBU010000001.1:0-33531 GCA_964605055.1 uncultured Caulobacterales bacterium
GGCAGATCGCCTCGCAAAGCTTGCAGGCGATGCAGCGCTCCTCCCCGCTCGGATAGCGGCGCAGGGCGTGCTCGCCGCGGAAGCGCGGGGACAGCGGCCCTTTTTCGAAGGGATAGTTGATCGTCGCCTTGGGGCGGAAAAAGTATTTCAGCGCAAGGAAGAACGCCTTGAGGAAATCGCCGAGCGCCAATCCTCTCATCGCCTGTACGAAACGGGACATCAGTCAGGTCCTCCAGCTCTGGAAGCTCGCCGCCAAGTCCGGCAGCAGGATCAGCGCGCCCGCCACGAAGACGACCCAGCCGAGCGAGAGCGGCAGGAAGATTTTCCAGCCAATCCTCATTAACTGATCATAGCGGTAGCGCGGCACGATCGCCTTCACCATCGCGAATAGGAAAAAGAAAAAGATCGTCTTCAACCCAAACCAGAACAGCGGGACGGCGTTCAGCGCCGGGTTATCGATCGGCGCATGCCAGCCGCCGAAAAAGAGGATCGTCAGCAGGGCGCACATCAAGACGATGTTGAGATACTCCCCGATCATGAAGAGGAGGTATGGCGTCGAGGAATATTCAACCTGATATCCCGCAACGAGTTCGCTCTCGGCCTCCGGCAGGTCGAAGGGCGGCCGATTGGTCTCGGCCAGCGCCGAGATGAAGAAGACCACGAACATCGGAAACAACGGAATGAAATGCCAGTTGAGAAGGCCCCCGCCCCGGTTCTGGCTATTCACAATTTCCGTCAGGTTCACAGAGCCGACGAGCAGGATGACCGTGATCATCACAAAGCCGATGGACACCTCGTAGGACACCATCTGCGCGGCCGAACGCAACGAACCAAGGAAGGGATATTTCGAGTTCGACGCCCACCCGCCCATGATAATTCCGTACACGCCGAGCGAGGATATGGCGAAGAGATAAAGGATCCCAACATTGATGTCCGCGACCACAAGGCCCGGCGCGAGCGGCACCACCGCCCAGGAAATGAAGGCGAGAACGAACGACATTAGCGGCGCCAGAATGAACACCACTTTATTCGCGCCCGCCGGTACGACGATTTCCTTGAATACGAATTTGAAGAAGTCCGCGAAGGATTGCAGCAAGCCGAACGGGCCAACGACGTTCGGTCCCTTGCGCATCTGCACCGCCGCCCAGACCTTGCGGTCGAACAACAAGATGAAGGCGAGCGCGATCAGCAGCGCCACCATGAGGAGCAGCGTCTGCAGCGCCGTTGGCCAAAGCCAGTTCCACCAGCCGGCGTCCATCGGGCGGGACGTGATCGTTTGCCAGAGCGTTTCCATGCCGCGCGGTCTTAGTCCGGATCGGCCGCCCCGTCACGGGTCTATTGCGCTGATTGGGGTGGAAAAACCGTCGCGGCGCAGCGTAAAGTACGGGTCGCCCGGCGGTCCGTCAGTCCATCACGATACTCGACAAGAATCCGCTGAACCGCTTGTTCACTTTCGGCGGATCGCCTGATACGCGCAGTTTACCAACGCCCGAGACGGTCGCGTCAATTTCCTCGCTGGCGAACACCCAGGCGCTGCCAACGCCTGAGACGTTGACGTCAACAGACCGGCACCGCAGTCCCCCGGCTTTTAGGTCGCCAACGCCCGAGAGTTCGGCCGTCAATGAACCGCATACCCCGCTGAGGTCTATATGACCGACACCTGAAATGCTGAGATCGCAGACAGCGCTGTCGATACCCTTCACCGATCCGCTCGCCACCCCGGAGACGCGCAAACCCTCAAGCTCTGGCATCCGGATAATGGCGCGAACCGCTTCCTGCCTGACGCGAGACTCTCCGCCACGCGACCCTTTTTTGGTCCGCAGTTTCAATGTCCGTCCCACAACCTGAACGTCGGCTCGATCAAGCAACGCCTCTTCGCCAGCGAGCTTGAATGAAAATTCTTCGCCGACGACGACATCAAGTTTGTAAACGCCAGAAACGTCAATGATCGTGAAATCACGAAAATCCATTGACCGATTGCCTTCGCTGTCTTTCGCGGTCGCCGCAACCGGCGCTGCAAGACAACCTATCAGGACAAAGGCGGCGCAGAGACGATACAAGGTTAACGCCATTCACTATTCCTCCGATATAACCATCGTAGTCGAACGCTTTGACTGGGGATACGCCGTCCAACGCAGCAAGCGGGCGTCTCAGCGCAATTTTTGCCCAACGCTAAGGGCTATTTACCGACGCGGGAAACAGTGGGGAGACCAGCGCGCCCCCCCCCCAAGAACGGCTAAGGGCGGACAATAGTGAGCGAGTTGGAGCGTGCCGAGGCCGCCCATAACGGCCGGATAAAGCGCCCGAAGAGATATGCCGCCATCAATCCCGGCGCGAAGAACAGCAATCCCGTTGGCGCATCAAGGGTCGGCGGTCGACCAAGCGAGATCGCCAGAATGACATACTGTACCGCAATGGCAGCGACGCCATATGGCCAAACGCGGCGGTAGCGGATCTTCTCCAACGCCTTGAATAACGGCGCTCCGACAACAATCGCTGCTGCAAAGCCAAACAGGAAAATAAAAAACATAGTTTGCACAGCGCCTAGCGATGTGACGAGCGCGTCTGTAATTCGCCAGCCGCCTTTTGCGATCAAAACTAAATTGTTCGCCGCGAGCAAACACGCCCCGCTGATAAGAGCGCTTATAAGAACCGCGACGACCATCTGTTCGAAGGCGATATTCGCTCGAACTTCAGCGTAGATGCGCTCGTTGCTGATCTCGACGGGCGGCCCCACGGTTCACCCCTCAGTCTTGCGCTCTCGCGCTATTCTGCGGCAATTGCACGTTGGCTGCCTCCACGCGACGCCGCGCATTCGGCCATTGTGCGAGAGGCGCGAGCAACCGGGTTTGTCATATAAAAATCGCGAACAATCGAGCGGAAAGGCAAGTCAGACAATGGACCTTCCACTCCCAAGCGGGTCACATCAAGCGAGGCGCCAGACGCGGGGCGTTCGTCAATTCGGCCGAGTGCGGGCGCGTCCGCAATCATCGCCTGGCGCAGAGAGAACAAGTCGTCATAGGGCAATGGCGACCCGATGACGCCAGAAAGGGCGCGAATGATGGCCCAATCCTCGCGGGCCTCGCCCGGCGGGAAGTGAGCGCGTTGCGTCATCTGAGCCCGGCCTTCGGTATTCACGTAAATGCCCGATTGCTCCGTATAGGCCGCAGCCGGGAAAATCACATTGGCGCGGCGCGCTCCCTCGTCTCCGTTATGGCCTTGGTAAATAACGAAAGCGTCTCCCGTGAGATCGCCGTTAAATTCATCCGCTCCTAGATTGTAGATTACCTCGATGCCGTCAGAGCGGGCAGCCGAGAGTATGCCATGAAAATCCAGTCCGCCGTCGCCGGGCAGAAAACCGAGGTCAAGAGCGCCAACCCGCGCCGCAGACGCGTGAAGAATGTTCAACCCGTTCCAGCCTTCCCGAACAACGCTCGCGTCGGCAGCGAGCTTGCCTATTTCCGCCATTACTGCGGCGCCGTCAGGGCGCGCGAGCGCGCCCATCCCGATAATCACTAAGGGATGAGTCGCCCCTTTCAGAATATTCGAGAACCCTTCGTTGCGCGCACCCAATTTGGCTATGTCTTTCGGGCCATCGCCCATAGTTTCATAGTCGTATGTCAACTCGGCAAGCTCGCCGATAAGGCCAATTCTCAAATTCGGATTTGTCAGCCACGCTTTGCGTATGCGAGCATTAATCAATGGCGCCTCGATCCGGGGATTCGTTCCAATGAGAAGAATCGCGTCCGCTTGCTCAATGCCGGCTATCCCAGAGTTGAAAAGATAGGACTCCCGTGGACCGCCGAGCGGCGCGCCGTCCTGACGGCAATCGAGATGTGGCGTACCGAGACGACCCATCAGGTCCTTTAGTGCTTTGATAGCCTCCGCCGAGACTAGATCGCCCGCGATTGCCGCGATTCTCTCGGGCGGTGACTGCCGCAGTTTCGACGCAGCCAGAGCTAGCGCTTCATCCCAACGCGCGGGACGCAGGCGACCATTCTCGCGAACGAACGGTCGGTCGAGACGCTGGCGCTTCAACCCATCCCAGACAAAGCGCGTTTTATCGGAAATCCATTCCTCGTTGATGTCTTCATGGAGGCGCGGGAGGATCCGCAAGATTTCTTTTCCGCGTGTGTCGATGCGAATGTTCGATCCGACAGCGTCCATGACGTCAACCGACTCGGTTTTGGTCAGTTCCCAAGGCCTCGCGTTGAACGCATAGGGCCGGGAGGTAAGCGCGCCAACCGGACAAACATCAATGAGATTTCCGGTCAGTTCGCTGTCGACCGCTTTCTCAAGGTATGTTGTGATTTCTGCGTGCTCGCCTCGATTGATGAGTCCGAGATCATCGACCCCCGCAATTTCTGTGGCAAAGCGGACGCATCGTGTGCACTGAATGCAACGGGTCATGAACGTCGTAATCAGCGGGCCCATGTATTTTTCTTCGACAGCGCGTTTGGCCTCGTCATAACGTGAGCTGCCGCGGCCGTAGGCGAGCGCCTGATCCTGAAGGTCACATTCGCCAGCTTGATCACAAATCGGGCAGTCGAGCGGGTGGTTGATGAGAAGGAATTCCATCACCCCCTCGCGCGCTTTCTTAACCATAGGCGTATTCGTGAAAAGCTCGGGTGGTTCGCCGTTAGGTCCGGGGCGCAGGTCGCGGACATTTTGCGCGCATGAGGCGACGGGCTTGGGCGGGCCGCCCTTCACCTCAATGAGGCACATCCGGCAGTTGCCGGCGATCGACAATCGTTCGTGATAGCAAAATCGCGGTATTTCTTCGCCAGCCGCCTCGCATGCCTGCAACAGCGTCAGATCGACGGATACATCGACGTCCCGTCCGTTAACTTTTATCGGTCGTGTTTGCGTCATTTCAGGAGCCAGTCACTTTCGCCAATCTTCGGTCGCCCGCACATCCCGCACATTCTGTCTACTTCCGGCTGCGGCCGTCGTCTTATAATCCAAAGGTCAAATTCGACAGAGCCGTCGCCCTTCGCTTGCTGGCGTTCGGCATTCATACACGAACTGCGCCGCGTTGGGATTGATGCATTGAAAGAACGAAAACCAACCTGTTCCCTAACTCAAAATCCCTAACCGCCCCGCGCCCCTTCAGTAAGTCCTCGCGGTTGCGCTATTTCGTATCGATGGATAGCGCACCCGAACGACGCTGGAAGTGGGCACAGCTTATAGTTGTTTCTCTAGGCCTTCTCCCGCAATGCTAAGTGTCGCAGGCATGCGAATTCCGCAACAAAGCGCAACAAGGGTTGCGCAATGTCGGACGAACTTATTCTGTGGATTAAATCTGCCTTGCGGCGCACGCCAGACAAAACGCAGGCTGGCCTCGCAAACGCTATCGGGGTCGATGCCTCCGCTGTCAGTAAAATGCTGAATGGAAAGCGTCGCATTCGCGCGTCGGAAGTTGCTGCTATCGCCAATTACCTGGATCTATCGCCGGCGGCGGCGCCGGGGATAGGTCGGACTTCAATTCCGGGACTGGAGGAAGGATTTGCGCCATTCGCGCACCAGTCGAATTCGTCATCTCTTGCCCCGATTTACGAGGTCCGTCCCGGCCGGCAGGAAGCCGCTGGGAAATGGCTGCTTTTGCGGAACGAGCCGCCAATCGATCTGAAACCTCGCGCGCCGCATTTTGCCGGTTCATCGCGCGTCTTCGGCTTTTATGCGCCTGACGACGCCATGCGCCCGCGTTTCCGATGCGGCGAGACGGTCTGGATCGATCCTGCGCGGCCCGTGTCAGAAGGCGATGATGCGTTGTTCGTCCGAAGCGTTGGCGCCGGGCGACCGGACATTATCATCATCGGCGAATACAGGGGCTCCTCGCGCGGACGCCTGCATTATGTTCAGCATGCGGAGCCTGATGAAAAAAGCCTTCCTGAAAAAGGTTGGCAGGCGCTTCACGCGCTGCCGCGTTATTAAATCGACCGCATCCCTTTCCGATCAGACGTGTGCGGCCTGCATCCGGCGTTGCATCAAATATTCAGGGTCGGCGTGTGCGCCCACCATATAGTCGTATTCATGGATGATCTCGAAACCATATCGCGCGTATAGGCGTTGCGCACCCTCATTGAATTTGTAGACACTAAGAAAAACGGCGTCGAAATTCCTCTCCAGAAACAAGAGCGCTTCATCAAGCATGCGACGCCCGAGGCCGGCTCCCTGCGCGCCGGGCAGAACATAGAGACGTGCGAGTTCGCCTGAATTCGGCGGCATGTTCGGCACAGGCAGTTCGCATGGCCGTGCAACGGCAAAGCCGACAGGAGTCCCATCATTCAATTCGGCGATCCAGATGGCTGCAGCCGCGTCACCAAGCAGACGGCTATAAGAAGCCGCCGAATGAGACTCGGCGATAAAAGCGGCAAGATCCTCTGGCCGATAGAGCGAACCGAAAGTTGCCGTGAACGTTTCCGCGCCAAGCTTTGACAGCAATTCAGCGTCCGCTCGCCCAGCGCGGCGTAGACGGACCGTCGAGGGCAGTGGCGAGAGACAGGAATCCATTCGTAAGCGTCCCGTTTTTAAAAGGCTCAGACTTTTGTCAGAGCGCCCGCGCCAATAACAGTTGTCCATTCGCGGATGCGCCATTTCAAGATCAGGCCGTTCGCCACATAAGGATCGGCAGCCACAAAGGCGCGCGGCGCCGCGTCCGTCTCGCCTTGAAATACAAGTACAGCGCCGTCCGGCGGATTGGCGAGCGCTCCGCCCAGTACAAGCTCACCCCGTTCAACGTATGCTCGCGCCAGGTCAAGGTGTTGCGATCGATAAACCCCGCGTCGCTCGAGATAATCCGGCGCGGTCTCGTAAAAGAGGATGAAGTGCTTCACAAACTGTCTCCTTCACCTCGTTGTCGAAAGAAACCAACTAAACACATTCAGATAAACTCAACCATGCAGAGGCTCGCGCAAAAAGCAAACGGCCGTCGCACGTGAGAGCGCGACAGCCGCTGAACTTCGTCTGATCTTGAAAGGCTTTAGATCGACTCTTTCAAATCTTTGGCGACGCGGAACGCAATTTTCTTGCTCGCCTTGATCTTGATCGCTTCGCCCGTAGCCGGGTTGCGGCCCATTCGAGCCGGCCGGTGACGAACCTGCATAATGCCGAGGCCGCTGATGCGGATCTTGGCGCCTTTCTTCAGGTGCTTGCCGATGAGGCCGATGAACTCCGAAAGGATCTCCTCGGTCTGCTTCTTCGGCATGTCATGCGCGGCGGCGATGTCTGCCGCCATGTGCTTCAGCGTCAGAACGGCGGGCGTTCCGGCTTTGGCGGCGGCCTTCTTGGCGGGAGCGGCCTTCTTGGCGGGAGCTTTTTTTGCTGTGGCTTTCTTAACGGGCGCCATCTGATTCCTCTGTGTTGAATGAAAGGCTAAAGAGGCCGCAGAATCGCGAGATTCGCGCGAACGTAAATGACGATTTTCATCTGAAGGGGCAAAAAACCCTTAAAAACAGGCTTTTTCCGCGCCGTATTGCGCATGCGCGTCAGAAAAACACTGAAAACTGCACATTTTTAGAGGGTCAGCAGCGCCCAGCGATCAGCCGGCGATCGCCATGGCGACGTGCGGCCGATCCTTCCGATACTGATTGATGCGCGCTTCGATCTCGGGCCGGAAATGCCTGATAAGCCCCTGCACGGGCCACGCCGCCGCATCGCCAAGAGCGCAAATCGTGTGTCCCTCGATTTGGCTCGCGACTTCCAGAAGGCGGTCAATTTCCGCCGTCTCGGCGTTGCCGTCCGCCATGCGGTCGAGCACGCGCCACATCCAGCCCGTGCCCTCGCGGCAGGGCGTGCACTGCCCGCAGCTTTCGTGCTTGTAGAAATAAGAGATGCGCGCAATGGCGCGCACGACGTCTGTCGACTTGTCCATGACGATAACAGCCGCCGTGCCGAGGCCGGACTTGAGGTCCCGCAGCGCGTCGAAATCCATCAGCGCGTCATCGCACAAAGCCTTTGGCAACAGCGGCACGGACGATCCGCCTGGAATGACGGCTTTCAAGTTTTCCCAGCCGCCACGCACGCCGCCGCAATGAGTGTCGATCAGCGTCCTGAGCGGGATCGACATTGCCTCTTCCACATTGCACGGACGATTGACGTGACCGGAAACGCAGAAAATCTTTGTGCCGGCATTATTCGAGCGGCCGAAGGATTTAAACCACCCTGCCCCGCGCCGGATGATCGTAGGCGCGACGGCAATGGATTCCACATTGTTGACCGTAGTCGGACAGCCATAAAGTCCCGCGCCGGCCGGAAACGGCGGCTTCAGGCGCGGCTGGCCCTTCTTGCCTTCGAGACTTTCAAGCAGCGCGGTTTCCTCGCCGCAGATATAAGCGCCAGCGCCGTGATGGACGTAGAGGTCGAAGTCATATCCCGAGCCGCAGGCGTTCCGCCCGATAAGCCCAGCCGCATAGGCCTCGTCTATCGCCGCCTGAAGGCGTTCGCGTTCGTCGACATACTCGCCACGAATGTAGATGTAGGCCGCGTTCGCATGCATGCAGAACGCCGCTATGAGGCACCCCTCGATCAAAAGATGGGGATCGTGCCGCAAGATGTCGCGATCCTTGCACGTGCCCGGTTCGGATTCATCAGCATTGACGACCAGATAATGCGGTCGCTCGCCGACTTCTTTAGGCATGAATGACCATTTGAGACCGGTTGGAAAACCGGCGCCGCCGCGCCCGCGCAGGCCCGAGTCCTTAATCTGCTGGATGATCCACTCAGGGCCCATACGGAGGATGTCCGCCGTCGCGTTCCACGCGCCGCGTAGCCGCGCCGCCTCAAGACGGAAGTCTTGCTTGCCGTAGAGATTGGTGAAGATACGGTCTTTGTCAGCGAGCATTGGTTCTATCCCGGCAAATCCAGAAGGCGTGCGGTTTGTGTCGCTGTAGCGACGATTTCACCCGCTTCGCTGTAGAGCACTGCACGGGTGAAGACAGTGTTTTTCGTCATGTGGACGACCTCCGCCTCGCAAGTGAGGCGACCCGGTTCCGCGGGGCGCAGATACTGGGTGTGAATGTCGACGGAGGCGGGTCCTTGCCTTCCCTCGGTCAGCGCTACCACCATCGAGCCCATGGCGTCGTCAAGCATCGCGGTTAAAAACCCGCCCTGCACGCCGCCACGGGGATTTAGCATAGCGGGCGAGCCCGTGAACGTGACCCGCATCCGCTTTTGCTCGCGGCCGAGCGAGACGAACTTATAGCCTAGAAATGAGGCGCAGGGTGGCATGGCGAAGCTATCGAGCGCCGTACCGGACGCACCGCCGAAGGATGGGGAAGCGATCATTCTTCTTCCTTTGCGGCAAGCAAGTTGCCCTTTAACACCGCCGCGAGACGGAAATCCTGCAGGCCGTAGAGATTGGTGAAGATGCGGTCTTTGTCAGCGAGCATCATAAGTCTCGTTGTGTTTGACTATGCGCCTGTCCTTCGAGGCCCGTCGTGCCGACGGGCGCCTCAGGATGAGGGGCCGGGTTGAGCGAACGGCTGTTCGCAGCCTGCGCCAGCATCTGTTTACGGACGTTTGAACGTCTGGCGTGAAGTTTCAACCGGTCGACATCGCCTCGCATGAACGCTTCCTTCTTGGCGCGGCTCCAGCCCTTCAACTGGCGCTCGAAAGCGGCGGCGTCCTCAAAGCGGGTAAACCACTCAGACCAAACGCAGGCGACGGGCCGGCGGAAAAATGTATAAGCCTTCGGGTCTTGCCCGAGATTGTGGGCGGCAACCCGTTCGCCCACATCCGTCCCGCGATGCGAGCCGACATAATAGGAATTGTCGACGCAGCGGAGTATGTAAACGAAGCCCTGAGCCTGCATCACTACCAACGCGCCCCGTCTTCGCTTAACTCGAGTCTCTTCCTCATCCTGAAGTTTTCCCTCGTTCTGAGACCGTGTCTCATCCTGAGGTGCGATTGCGCAGCAATCGCCTCGAAGGACAGCTCGCACGAAGCTTTACGGTGCGCCGCCATCTACGACGCCGGCGCATTTGGCAGCGCGCGGATGGGAGCAGCCGCAGACCCATCATAAAGCGCGGGATCGGTGAGCGTGGTATTCTCGCCCTCAGGATCGGACGTGTGGCGCTTCGGGTTCGCTGTCCCTGCCTTCACCGCCTCGCCGCGGCGCCATTTGCCGAGCATCTCCTCGAACAGCTCGGGCGTCAGGTCTTCGTAGTAATGGTCGCTGTCGTTCGTAGACATCTGGATCATCGGCGCGTTGACGCACGCGCCGAGGCACTCGACCTCCAACCAAGACAGTTTGCCGTCAGCCGTCGGATGGTTTTCCTCGCCGATGACGCGCCGGCAGACGTCGATGAGATCGCCGGCGCCGCGCAGCATGCAGGGCGTCGTGCCGCAGACCTGAACGAAATAGGCGCCCTGCGGCGCGAGGTTGAACATGGTGTAGAATGTCGCGACCTCATAGACGCGGATATACGGCATCGTGAGTTGCTCGGCGATGGTCTCCATCATGGGGATGGAGATCCACCCCTCCTGTTTCTGGCCGCGCCAGAGGAACGGGATGACGCAGGACGCCTGCCGGCCCTCGGGGTATTTCTTCATCTGCGCCGCGCACCAGGCGAGGTTTTCATCGCTCCACCCGAACGACGCAGGCTGATTTTTTGCAGGCTTGCGGGAGGCCATGACTATTTCCTCGGGAAAACGTAGCCGCGTTCGGCCTGGAGCTTTTCAATCAGCTGCTTTTCTTTTTTGGTCAGATATTCTTTTTCGGTCGGATATTCCTCCCGCCTCCTCATCGCCAACCAAAAGTCCTCCATTGGACCACCCAAAAAGGGCAAGCGCCGATAAAGCTTGAAATGTACCAGAGCGATCAAAAACAAATAACCAGGCATCTGCGCCAGAACGGCCGATACAAAGGTGGAGAGAGTATCGTCTACCTCAGGCAGCTGTTGCATCGGGATTTGGCATAATATCACATACAAAAAGCACCAAATCGCTCCGCCCATACCAACACGGTTCGGCTTGTCGTGATAAGAACGAAGAAAAAATGCAAAAAAAACTCCGCCAAGAACACTTAAGGCAATAATAACGCTCAGTATAGTGCCGAAAAATACAACAACGCTCACCGATCAATCTCCCCGAAGACGATATCGAGCGAGCCGAGGATGGCCGAAACGTCCGCAAGAAGGTGCCCGCCGGTCATCCAGTCCATCGCCTGCAGGTGCGCATAGCCCGGCGCCCGCGCACCAAGCCAGATTTTCATCGCTCCATCGGAACGACGCAGGCTGATGTTTTGCGGGTTTGCGGGAGGCCATGTCAATTTTTCCGGGACGTCAAGCGCACGCGCTCTAGCTCTTCTAACTCTTGAATAATCCGCTCGCTTCTAGCCGCATAGTAGCGGTTAGAAGCTAAAAAGTAGGCTATGAAATAATTGCCAAAAATTGGAATTCGATAGATCAATTTTGATCCAAAGAACAGGAACAACATTAGTGACCAAAGGAAAATTGGTAATCCGGCAGCCGGGTCAATTACCTCTCTCATATATATCAGTAATATAACAATAAGGGGTAACTTCATAAAACTTGAAACGAAAAAATAACCTAGGACAACTTTAATCCTATTAGTATGGTATTTTCTAAGAAACCAACCCATTATCCCCGCAGTGAATACTAAGGTCATTAATATAACTATTGTCGCAATAACGAATACATAAATGCTCACCGATCAATCTCCCCGAAGACGATATCTAGCGAGCCGAGGATGGCCGAGACGTCCGCCAGAAGATGGCCGCGGCTCATCCAGTCCATCGCCTGAAGATGCGCATAGCCCGGCGCCCTGATCTTGCAGCGATAGGGCCGGTTGGAGCCATCAGAGACGACATAGACGCCGAATTCGCCTTTCGGGGCCTCGACCGCCGCATAGACCTCGCCCTCGGGCGTGCGGAAGCCCTCAGTGTACAGCTTGAAATGATGGATCAGCGCCTCCATCGAGCCTTTCATCTCGCCGCGGCGCGGCGGGGCGATCTTGGCGTCGGCGGTCATCACGGCGCCCGGCCCGTCGGCGCGCATCTTCGCTATCGTCTGCTTCATGATCGAGACCGACTGTTTCATCTCCTCGACGCGGCAGAGGTATCGGTCCCAGCAATCGCCGTTCTTGCCGACCGGTATGTCGAAATCGAGCTCAGCGTAGGTCTCGTAAGGCTGCGACTTGCGCAAATCCCACGCGACGCCCGAGCCGCGCAGCATGACGCCCGAAAAACCCCAGGCGAACGCTTCTTCGGCGGTGACGACGCCGATATCGACATTGCGCTGCTTGAAGATGCGGTTTTCGGTAACGAGCGACTCGATGTCGGCCAGCTTTTCGGGAAACTGATCGCACCAGGCGTCGATGTCGTCGATGAGCTTTGGCGGCAAATCCTGATGCACGCCGCCGACGCGGAAATAGGCCGCGTGCATGCGCGAGCCGGATGCGCGCTCATAAAACACCATGAGCTTTTCGCGCTCTTCAAAGCCCCAGAGCGGCGGCGTCAGCGCGCCCACGTCCATCGCCTGCGTCGTCACATTGAGGATGTGCGAGAGGATGCGGCCAATCTCGCAGAACAGCACCCGGATGTGCTGCGCCCGGCGCGGCGCCTCAACGCCGAGCAGCCGTTCGGCGGCAAGGCAGAACGCGTGCTCCTGATTCATCGGCGCGACATAGTCGAGCCGGTCGAAATATGGGATCGCCTGAAGATAGGTCTTATACTCGATCAGTTTCTCGGTCCCGCGATGCAACAGGCCGATATGCGGGTCGACGCGCTCGACGATCTCGCCGTCAAGCTCCAGAACGAGGCGAAGGACGCCGTGCGCCGCCGGGTGCTGCGGGCCGAAATTGATCGTGAACTTGCGGTCGGACGCTGCGTCCGAAGCTGAGTCCTCGACCTCGATCGGTTTTGTTCCGTCGGCCATCTAGTTCAGACCCTTATGCCCGTTGAGCATTGTCATGATCATGACGTTTTCGCGGGGCTGGCGGCTTTCTCATCGCCGGGCAGGACAGAATGGGCGCCCTCCCATGGCGACAGATAGTCGAAATTCCGGTATTCCTGAACGAGGTTCACAGGTTCGTACACGACCCGTTTTTGCTGGTCGTCATAGCGAACCTCAAGATAGCCGGTCAGGGGGAAGTCTTTCCGCAGGGGGAAGCCTTCAAAACTATAATCGGTAAGAATGCGCCGCAGATCAGGGTGATCGCTGAACGCGATGCCGTACATGTCGAACGCTTCGCGCTCGAACCAGTCAGCGCAAGGATAAATCTCGCGAACAGATGGAATAGATTCGTTTTCACCGACCTGCGCTTTAACCCGGATACGCGTGTTGTTGTGCAGCGAAAGCAGGTGATAGACCACATCGAAGCGCTTGGCGCGTTCCGGGTAATCGACGCCACAAAGGTCCATTAATTGGATGAAGCGGCATAGCGGATTATCGCGAAGAAATTTAAGCACCGGAACGATCCGGTCGGCCCGCGCCTCGATCGTCAGCTCGCCATAGGCGATGCGCCAGTCGCGAAGATCGGAATCGATCGTGGCGGAAATGTGCTCGCCCAACTCACGAAGTTCATCTGACATCAATCGATCTTTCAAAACATCGCGCGGTCAACGGACGATCGACCCTTCGCGGCGGATCTTCTTCTGCAATTGCAAAACCCCGTAAACGAGAGCCTCCGCCGTCGGCGGGCAACCCGGCACGTAAATGTCCACCGGCACGATCCGGTCGCAGCCGCGCACTACCGCGTAGGAATAGTGGTAGTACCCGCCACCATTGGCGCAGGACCCCATCGAGATCACGTAGCGGGGGTTCGGCATCTGGTCGTAGACCTTGCGCAAAGCCGGCGCCATTTTGTTCGTCAACGTGCCGGCCACAATCATCACGTCGGACTGCCGCGGCGAGCCGCGCGGCGCAAAGCCGAAGCGCTCGAGGTCATAGCGCGGCATGGACGCCTGCATCATCTCGACGGCGCAGCAAGCGAGGCCGAACGTCATCCACATCAGCGAGCCGGTCCGCGCCCAGGTAATGATGGAGTCGGCGGACGTCGTGAAAAACCCTCGATCGGACAGTTCATCCGACAGGGAGGTGAAAAAGGGATCCTTGGCGTCCGGCTTGTAGACAGGACCGGCGTTCAGATCGAGCGGCGGGGTCAGCGCCATTCAAGCGCTCCCTTCTTCCATTCGTAAAGAAACCCGACAGTAAAGACCGCCAAGAAAACGATCATCGACCAGAAGGCGAAAATCTGGAAATCGCGGTCCGCGCCAAGCGTCGGGTTGAAAAGCGTCACTGCCCAAGGAAATAAAAACGCCACATCGAGATCTACAATAATGAAGAGAATGGCGACGATGTAGAACTGGACGTCGAACTTCATGCGCGCGTCGTCAAAGGCGTTGAACCCGCACTCATAGGTCGAGACCTTTTCCGGATCGGGGTCTGAAGGCGCGATCAGCGCCGGCGCGGCTAGAAAGCCAACGCCAAGAACGAGGGCCAATCCGAAAAAGACGATTATTGGCAACCAGTCCAATAGAAACTCGGGCGCAGCCACGATGGGCTCCTCTTGATCGTTGACCTCAATTGTGGCGGGAAACTAGGCAGCAGCGCGCCGAAAGGCAACGCTCGTTGGGGTCGCATCGGAGAGGCCGTGCAAGGCCTCAGGGCTCTGGGGGCGCTTCGAGACGATCCTCATCGGCGGGAGGGTCGCCGGCTCCCCGCTGACCGTCACGCATGAACTCGGTCCAGTCCTCGACTTCCCAGAATCGCTCATCAAGAAGAGAGTCGCGCATCGGCTCCGGAATGTCTGTATCTTTAAGCTTTTTTTGCTCGCTTGAAGTCGCGGCAAACGCCGCCAGATGGGCGATGTCGTCGGCTTCAAGGTCGATCACATAGCCAAGCTCAAGTGACTGAAACTCAACCATTGCCGCCGCGCCGCGCCACATGCGGGCGGCAAAATCGAGGGGATCAATCGCATCAATCTGCGTCTGGGCGTCCAGCGCTGGTCCCGCCTTGCCGCCCACGCCATTAACGGCGTGGCAAATGACGCACCCTTTCTGGATGAAAGTCGCCCTGCCCTCAGCCGCATCGCCAATCCGCTCAACCCGTTCATTTGACAGGACAACGGACGCGACGTCACGGGGCGCATTCTGCGTCGTCCCGCCCCAAGGTTCACCTCCGCAAGCGGAGGTCGCGCCGAGAGCTATGATCCCCATTAATGTTCGATACATGTGCAGTTCGTCCCCATCTGAACGTCATCTCAAACCCAATTATCCGCCTGCCTGCGCTGAACAACAAGCAGAAAGGACCGGCCAGGAAAGCGGCCGTCCTCTGTTGAAGGACGGCCGCTTGGCGCCATGCGCGCTGCTGGGGGAAGTCAGCGCTAGCTTCCTGGGGGGATGGAGCGACGCTGATGAAAGTACTGACTGAATTGCGATGATCGCAACATCCCCAAATTCGGACTGCTTCGAGAGAATCTTCCAGTTGGATTACTGCAAATCAATCTGAGCGCCCTTCTAGGCATTCCGGAGAAGCCTCTCACGTTTCCCTATGGCGGCGTCGGCGTTCGGAACTCCCGTTCAGTACTTTTCGTATCTTGAAATCGAGTTCGCTCTGCCGAAAGGGTTTTTGGATAAAATCTATCCCCTGCTCCAAACGCTCATCGTGGATCACTCCGGTCTCAGCATATCCGGATGTGAACAATACTTTTAGGTCGGGCGCACGCTTTACCGCCACCTCCGCTAGATCGCGCCCGTTCATACCCCCTGGCATGATAATATCGGTGAGGAGAAGGTCGAAATCGTCCGTATGGCTCAAAGCCGCCAAGGCCTCTCGCGCGTTACGCGCCTCAGTCACCTTATAACCGAGGCTCCGAAGCTGCGAGAGGACATGTCCGCGGACCAGATCGTCGTCCTCGACGTAGAGTATCCGAGCAAGGCCGCCAACGATTTCCCGCGCCTCATCAGCCTTCGCCTCGCCATCGCCCGCCATCGCGCGCGGCAGATAAATACGCACGATTGTTCCAACGCCTTCTTCGGATTCAATCTCGACATGCCCTTTTGACTGCTTGGCGAAACCGAACACCATGCTGAGGCCGAGCCCCGTTCCATGTCCCGGCTCCTTGGTGCTGAAGAAGGGTTCGAATGCGCGCGCCTGAACGCTTGGCGACATGCCCGCACCCGTATCTGTAACGGCAATCAAAACATATGATCCTGGTTCAATCTCTGCGCTGGCTTCGGCAATCTCGACATTAGCGAGCTGTAAAGAGAGCCGTCCGCCTTCAGGCATGGCGTCTCGCGCATTGATACAAAGATTGAGGATGGCGTTTTCCAATTGGCTGGCGTCAACAAACGCCGGCCATAAATCATCCGGAGCATCGATATGAAGCTCGATGCTTTCGCCCAGCGCTCTCTTTATCAGAATGCCGCCAGAATTGATCAGGCGCGCGAGGTTCGTTGCGCGAGGATCAAGCGGCTGACGCCGTGAGAACGCGAGTAACCGGCTTGTAAGCTGCGCGCCACGCTCCGCCGCCCGGCGCGTCATCTCGGCAAGCGGCCCCAGACGCTCCGAACCCGCCAATTCCCGAGTGAGGGTCTCCGCGTTGCCGAGGATAACCGTCAACAGATTGTTGAAGTCATGCGCAACACTACCGGTCAGTTGGCCGACTGCCTCCAGCTTTTGGGCCTGCCGCCATTTCTCCTCGATGCGGCGGCGCTCAATGAACGCCTCAATCGACTGGACGAACAGTTCGAGACTGGCGACGGCGTTCTTGTCAAAGAAGTTTGCTGCGCCCGACACGACATTGAGCACACCGCCGCCCGGCTCGCCCGACAGGCGCCCCGAAAGGCGAATGGCGATCATCGATTTGATGCCAGTCCGAACGCAGGCGGAAACATCTGCCCGCGCTTCGTGAGCCGTATCGTTACAGACAAGCGTTTCGCCAGTTTGCAGCGCTCGCCCCGACCATGACTGCGCGACCTGAGCCCGACTGCCCCGTTTGGTCAAAGCCAGACCGTATGCCGCGACGCACACGAGTTCCTCACCCTCAGCCCACGCGAGCGTTGCGCCGTCGGCGGAAAGCAGGCGGGCGGCAGTCGCCACGAGATAATCATGCAGCTGCACGTCTGGCCCGGCGGCAAAGGCCGTCAATTGTCGCAAAGCCTCAACATTGCGAGACAGCCGCTCGGCGTATTGCGTCAACGCCACTTGGGCTGCGTCGCGTTCTGTCGCGTCGGTCATGCCGCCGACAAATCGAACTGGCTCACCTTCTGCGTTAAAAATCAGACGGCCGCGATCTTCGATAAGGCGGACGGCGCCGTCCGCGCGAAAAAAGCGATAGGTCGCCTCCCACTCAGGGACGCGGTCCTTAACGGCCTGAGTAAGGCTATCGACAACCCACTCCCGGTCGTCTGGATGAAGCTGGCGAACCCAGGCTTGAGGCTGGCGCGCTTCGACTGGATCGAGCCCAAAGACGCGGTGATAACCTTCGTTCCACCAGATTTCATTCGTTTTCAGATCCCAGTCCCAGATAACGTCGGTCGTGGCCTGAGCGACAGCGCGAAAGCGTTCCTTGCCGAGACGCATCGCCGCTTCAGCGTTCAAGCGTTCGGTGACGTCGCGTTGGGTCGAAACAAAGTGCGTGTAATTCCCCATCTCATCTGAAAGCGGAACGATGTCGATCTCGACCACTGTTTCGCGGCCATCCTTGGTATAGTTGACAAGCTGCGCGCGAACTGGCTTCCAAGCCTTCAGGGCGCGCCTAATGCGATCAAGCTCTTTCCGGTCTGTCTTCTGTCCCTGCAGAAGGCGCGGACTTTTGCCGATAACATCTTCCGGGCGGTAACCTGTCTGCCGGGTAAACGAGTCGTTTACATAAACGATCTTTGGTCCAGCCTCGTCGATCGAGCCCGCCTCAGTGACGATAATGGCGTCGCCTATTGTTGAAATTGCGGCCTGCAGAAGGCTTAATTCAGCCGCCGCTTCGCGTTCGGCTGTAACGTTGCGGACGTAAATGGCGAGTCCTGGCGTCGCCGGAAAAACATGCAAAGAGTACCAACTGTTCCAACGCGGATAATAATATTCAAACCACTCTGGCGATTTCCTGTCTAGCGCACGTCTGTATCGTACTTCGACCTCCGTGCCGACAATATCTGGAAAGACCTCCCAGATTGTCTTTCCGATGATTTGTTCTCGGTCAAAACCGAGTAGCTTTTCGGCATTGGAATTGACTGTGACGTAACGCCACTGCTCATCCAGCATGTAAAAGGCGTCGCTGACGGACTCGAGCGTTTCACGCACCTTGCGTGCTGCGTCCCGGCTATATTCTTCGGCCTGGCGGCGGTCGTCGACATCGACGGCTGATCCCACGAGCCGGCGCGCGCCAGTAGCTGGGTCTGCCCATGAGCGAGCTGTCAGAAGTAGGGTCCGGTATTCACCAGAATCGCTTCTTACCCTCGCTTCACAAAGGAAATCAGAACCATTTCGCGCCGCGTCGCGCATCGCAGCTAGACAGTCGTCGCGATCGTAGGGATGGAGCAGGTCAGGCCACTGCGCGGGCGACGCCGCTCCCGGCGAACGCCAAAGAAATCGTTGCAAAAATTCATTGCTGAAATCGACGTTGCCGCCGTCGTCTGCGGTCCAGATGAACTGGGGGATAGCGTCGGCTACTGCAAAAAGCGTTGAGGAGCCAACCAATTCAAGCTCCGCCCTGCTGTTCTCAAAGCGCTCGCGGACGGCGATGAGCGCACATGACCTACCATCTCTCGTGAAGTCGACGGTCTCGACAAAAACGGCACGGCTCCTGCCAGTCTTGTCGCGATGCAGCGACTGCGCCTCGGAACCACCAAGCGCACTGAGGTCCATCCCCAGCAATTCATCGCGCGCGTACCCGTAGAACAGGGTCGCGGATTGGTTTGCGTCGACAATTGCGCCGTTTGCCTTATCGACGACAATGATAGGCGTGGACATGGATTGGATAAGAGCGTGCGCGGCAGCGCCATCTGCGACAATCGCCCTGTTTTGCTCGGCGCGCATGTCCGACCCTGCACTCTCCATTCTGGACAGTCGCCCTAATTGGCGACCATCGACTGAATGGAAAATTCAGGATGGGAATATGAACGGCGTTGCAGCCTCGCAACAAGACAATTCAACCAGAGTCGATTGCAATCCGCTTGCTGCGCGTGAAATAAGTCACCAGCGGCGAAAGCTGCGTACAAGCCGACAATTAGCGCATTTGTGAGGCTGGCGACCCAGCGTCAATCAGGCCGCGTTAAGCGGCACCACGTCGATGACCTCGTCAGATCTCTTAACCAACCGCCGCAGCGGAACCGTGACGCGGCGCAAAGTGCGGGGCGGCCTTGGCAGTTTGACGTCGTTGCCGAGGTTCTCGAACTCATTACACGGATCGAATAAATCCATGCATGGACGCCGCCTCGAGGCGCGAACCAGATAAACCGCCAAACATCCGATTATGCCGCCTTGCGCAAGCATGATGGCGAGTTGAAAAATTGGAAAATCAACACTTGGCATGAAAGCCCTCCGTCGAAACCTGTACGGAAGTTAAGGCAGGCTTTGAAGAAAATGTATCCTCAAATGGTAGTCTTTTGAATTTTGCGAGAATTGTATTGGATATGCGCTGATGACGCGGACCTAGACGCCAGAAATTTATTTCAAGCAAGGAAAATCTGGCGCTTGCCGGATCAATATTATCTAGGAAATGGAGATGGCCGGAAAAAGGAATCGACGAGAATTAAATCTAATTAGGCCGACTTTTTACGCCGTTCCTCGACAGTGTTGAAAAACTCGATTGCGAACCCACTCTCAGACAATCGGCACACCCGGCCGCGCAATGCGCCGATTGCGACCGGCGTTCCGATCTCGGGTTGCATCGTTGATGAAACGAGGCAGCCTGAGCCGGACATGTCAATAATGGTGCAACCAACGCTCTCCGGCGCGCCTTCGATTTGAGCGGTCGTCTCGATGTTGTACCGGATGCGGACATGCGAACGATCATCAGCAAGTCGAAGGTATGGAGCGCCTTCGAGCGCGCAGGAGATTCGCGTCTGTATTGACTTGCGCTGGTTCTCACTGAGATTGAGGTGCACCGCAACGCCACTAGCCGTCTTGCGCACGACCTTGCCGACAAGGCGACCCAACCCTTCAGGATAGACAACAATCTGGCTGCCGAGTTCAGCATCAATATCGCCGATAATCGCAAGGCCAGTCTTGGAAATATCCGCAAGTTCGGCGCTACCTTCCGCCTCGCCATTGATGAGGTAACGGACGTCTACCGATAGCGTAAATCGCTCCGCGCACCGACGTTCATCTGACTTGCTCATCGCCTGGTTCCTCCGCCCGATAACTAATAATAACGGCGGGAGCAGCGGGATAACTATCCTCAAACTGGGAGGTGCGTTAATTCAAAGAGTTAAGCAGCGGTTAACAGAACTAGTCGAACCAGCTCTGCCTGCCGCGAAACGCCGGTTTTCTGAAAGACATTCTTTAGGTAGGTCCGAGCAGTGCTGACGGAGACACCCGCCAACTCAGCCGCCTCCTCAACTGAACCACCCTCGGCCAGACCGAGGACAACGCGCGCTTCACTCGGAAGCAGTTTCAACGCCGCGGCGATGCCGCTGGCGGTCGCGCGCATCCGTGTCGGATCGCTCAGCACCAGGCTGAAATGCGATGCAACACCATTCTCGCCGCGATGAAAAGCCGCTGAAACCGTGATTGGTATAAGTCCGTCGTCCGACGGAAAACGGAAAACTGCGTTTGCCTCATCTCCGTTCCCTTCCTTCACCGAGGCCAGAAACGAATGGAACGCGTTGGTTTCGCATGTGGATCGGCCCCGCAGCTTCCCCTCAGGGCTAATTTCTACCGTACGCGTTCGTTCAACGACCTCCTTCGCCGCGCAGTTGACATAGGTGACCGTCATGTCGGAAGCGAGGTATATTACGGGGCTCGCTAACCTTTCAACCGTCGCATGCGACATGGTGGAGAGAAGCGTAAGGCGCCTGAGATTAAGCTCAGTCACGGCTGTATCGAGGGCAAGCTTTAATTCATCCGCTGCGACCGGTTTGACGAGGAACCTGAAGACGTCAAGCTCATTGAGGGCCGTCAGCGCTGATTGCAGGTCGGCGTCTCCCGAAACCAGGATATAGATCGCATCAGGACGTAACGCGCGCATACGGGCGATTGTTTCGAGCCCGTTCGCCTCGGGCATGCGCAGGTCGACGATGGCGATATCGGCCGGGACTGTGCGATGGGCCTCAACAGCCAGATTGGCCGACGTGAAGAAACGCACGCTGAATTCCGGCCCAACTTCACCAAGCTGGGTCTTCAAATGAGCCAAATTTATAGGATCGTCGTCTACGCAGATGATGCGCAACGCGTTGATCTTCATGTCATCGCTGCCCGTGTTACATGACCAGTCTCGGTCAGTTTGGTTAATGAATTGCGACCGTACGCCGGCGAGCGTCGAAGACTCGACACGGCCATCGCCCGCGTCGCGCGAGCAGCAATATCGCGTCTCGCGCATCCGGGCTCGCCGAGATCCACTTCGGATCGGATGGACGCAATGGATCCATGCATACTGCTTTTGCATCGCCAATCCTTTTCTTGCCGCCAAGCCGCTGACGCCGCATCTCGACGCCAGCATACGGACGAGCCGCATGATGCGGGCGCCGCAAAGGGTGGGGGATAAGTTTTTTAACAAAGTGACGAATTTGTGATCCGTCGCAGGAGTCACATCGCGGGCTCGACACCCGTCTTTTTTTGAGATCGCCTATTTCGATCTACATGGCGCGAAATTTCCTACACAGCTCTCGAGGTTCATGGCCTCAGAAACCGATCTTCGCTCCGCGGTGAAGGGGCCTCGGGGGGCGTCTAAATTGGGATAGCGCGCCAGACGATTGGGAGCTTCGTCAGCACAAAGTTGGTTCGTCCTTGTTCGGTAAAAAACATAGTCGAAAATTGCGATCTTTTGTAGCCGAGACTCGCCAGGTCGAGATCATACGCGTAAGGTATGATTGGTGTAAACGTTGCGTCGATCTACCCAAACAGGACCTGCCAATGACCCTCCGATCCGCTCTGCCCCGCAACGTTCAACCAGAGATTCTTCTTGCTCTGATTTCGTCAGTATTTCTTTTGTCGGCTTGCGGCGGCGGGGAAAAGTCCAGCACCTCGCTCGAGGAGACTCGCGTCAAGTCTACCGATGAATTTGTTGCGCGGTCGGGCGACGCAATCGATCTGACAACTCATCCGGGAAAAGACCTGTTCGCGGCGAATTGCGCGACCTGCCATGATGGTCGCGTCCCCAAGGCGCCCGCGACGGTTTGGCTGGAGATGATGGCGCCGGACGCCATTCTCGGCTCACTTACCGGCGGCATAATGGCCGCGCAGGCCTCTCATCTTGATGATGCGGAAAAGCGTCAGATAACTGAATATCTGACGAGGGTATCGCTTGAAAATTACAGGCCGCCTGCCCCGCCGACCTCTTGCAGCGCGGACCGTATGAGGTTCGACGGCGCGGCTCCTGCTGCGGTCGGCTGGGGTCACGACACCACTCGACATATCCCGAAAGAGGTTGCCGGCCTTGACGCGGCCGATGTTCCATCGCTGACGTTGAAATGGGCTTTTGCCTATCCAGCCGCAGTTCGCGCACGATCGCAGCCGGCAATTGGCTGGAGCACAATCTTCGTTGGCAGCCAGGACGGCACCGTGTACGCCTTCGATCTTGAGACCGGCTGCGTGAAGTGGACGTTCAGGGCGACTGCCGAAGTGCGCACGGGGATTATTGCAGACGTTGAAAACGAGCGGCTCTATTTCGGCGACTTTCTCGGACGCGCATATGCCGTTGACGCTTTTACAGGCGCGGAATTATGGCGCGTCAAAGTCGATGATCATCCGAATGCGACGATTACAGGCACGCCAACCCTTGGCGGCGGTAGACTCTATGTTCCGGTGTCCTCCCTTGAGGTGACGTCCGCAGCCGATCCTTTATACGCTTGTTGCACGTTCAGGGGCGCGGTTGTTGCGCTTGATCCTGACTCAGGCGCAGTGATCTGGAAAACGCACACCATACCCGAACCGCCGTCGCGCCATGCCGAAACGTCGGTAGGAACGCTGGTGCTCGGCCCGTCTGGCGCCCCTGTATGGACGCCGCCCGCCTATGACGCGAAGCGCGACTGGGTCTTCGTCGGATCCGGCGAGAACTATTCTTCGCCCGCAGACGAAAATTCCGACGCGCTCTTCGCCATCGACGCAAAGACAGGTCGAAAAATCTGGCAGCGTCAGTTCACGGTCGGCGATGCATGGAACGTCGGCTGTATGATGGGCAACGAAAATTGCCCAACGGAAAATGGACCGGATGTCGATCTGTCTGCAGCGCCGCTGTTGGTCTCAGCAAGCGGCGACCGGGATTTGGTGATCGCTGGTCAGAAATCCGGCGTCGCCTACGGCCTTGATGTCAACACCGGCGAGGTGATCTGGGAGCGCCGCCTTGGCCATGGCGGAACACAGGGCGGCGTTCATTTCGGTATGACTACGGACGGCGCTACAGTCTTTGTACCGATTGTTGATATGGAAGACACGTATGACGCTCGAACCTATGACAAATCGCAAAACGGAGCCGGTCTCCATGCGATCGACGCCGCGACCGGCGCTGTCCGGTGGAATGCGCTTGCCGATAATGTCTGCAGCGGCCGTCAGTTCTGCGACCCAGGCATCTCGGCGGCGGCGACTTCGATACCTGGCGTCGTCTTCGCGGGCCACCTTGACGGCCGCTTCCGCGCTTATGACAGCGAAACTGGGGGCGTGGTCTGGTCGTTCGATACGACAAAACCGGTCGAAACGATATCAGGAGCGATGGCGTCAGGCGGCTCCATGAGCGGCCCGGGAGCCGCTATCGCCGAGGGGCACGTCGTCGTCAATTCTGGGTACGGTCTATACTTTCATATGCCAGGCAACGTGTTGCTGGTATTTGCAGCCGAAGACGAGGGTTAAGCCACAGCAGGCGCGCCTTCGCCTTTCGCCCAGACAATGCACCGACGCAATATCTCAGTGTAGGCATCGATTTCCCACGCACCTTTTTCCACGTGGGGATAATAATCGTTCAGCGGCGCCATGTCGAAGTGCGCCCGCCGGTGACCGAGCGTGAAATAAACGATCTCGCCGGCCCCAACCTTCTTGCGGTAAAGGACGGGGTGACGCCCCTCTTGAGGCCACTCTCGTTCAACAAAGCCTCGCGCGGGGCCTTGCGCAACAGCATCCATCACAACATCCAATTCTCCGAATATCCGCATATAATAGAGCTCATCGCCGCCTTCGACGTCAAAGTCGCCTACGCATTCAATCAGCGGGTCGCCCTCTTTTCTCGCGATCACCTTATACGGAGCGATCGGCGGATGCGCCGCGAACTGGCTTCCCAGCAATTCCATGAACCCGGTCGTGTCGTCAGGCGCGAACCAGCGTCCGTTATTGTCCTGCGCCAGGATCGAGTTCGTGCCATGCAGGGCGAGCCAACGTCCGCCTTGATCAAGGAAAGATTTCAGACGCGAGACGGTTTCTCGCTCCGGAACGACATTGCAAGTATAACTGACGATAAACTGCGCATCGTCGATCTGGTCGAGAAATCGATAATCCGGCGCACACGTCGTCCGGATTTCGGGATGCGCGGCGAGCATGGTCAAGAGCGACAACCGCGCATGATCGATATCGTGATATTGCCCGCCAGCGATTAAATGCGCTCGAATCATATCCCGTCCTTTTCAAATCGACCAACCAACGCTCCCCGCGGCGTTCGTTTATTGAAGATGACTTTGTTCCGTTGATAAGATTAAGTCGCACGAAAGAGAGTGAGTTCGATCATGCGCTCGATGCGAAAATATGAAGATCTTTTGGTCGGCGAAAAGACTATTTCGCAACCGCTCGCCGTCGACCGTGTCGATATGATCGCATTCGCCGAACGGTACGACCCGCAGTGGTTTCACTGCGACCCCGCCGCAGCCAAGGCTTCCATCTTCGGGGAAGTTGTTGCAAGCGGCGTTTACACGGCCGCGCTGTGGCGCAAGCTCGATCATACGATAAACGCCGATGTCGATTTCATCTGCGGTATCGCATGGGAGGATGTCCGATGGCCTAGGGCTGTGCGCGCCGGAGACCATTTGCGGGCAACGTCGGAGATTGCAGAAAAGCGCCTTTCAGAGAGCGATCCAACGCGAGGCGTCGTCGTGTTCATTTACAGCCTGACTAATCAGCATGAGGAGGTCGTTTTCTATTGCCGCAGCATCAATCTCGTCCAGCGACGTTCGGCGTCGGATTTACCATGATTTCACCATTTTCAATCTGCACACCGAACGTTTCCAGGGGTTTGTCAGTAAGCTGACCCGTCGGGGCGCCGGTCTTTAAGTTGAAGCGCTGACCATGCAGCGGGCAAAAGATAAAGAATCCGCGGATTTTCCCGCCTTCCAGTTGCTGCAATTGATGCGTGCAAATATTATTGACGGCGAAAAACCCTTCGCTCGTGTTGCACACAAGGATGCTTTTGCCTCCGATTTCAAAGGCTTTGCTTTCGTTGACGCTTATTTCCGAGGCAGCGCAGACTTTTGCGTAGCCGTCCGTCATGAAATTTTCCTATCTGCGCTGATCGAAGCGGCGTCCGATCATCGCCGAGGCGATATTTACTTTCTGGATGTCAATCGCACCTCCGGCAATGCCCCAACCCCATGCATCCCGCATCCGACGCTCCATGCCGAACGCTTTGGAATATCCGTACGCGCCCATAAGCTGCACGGCCGACCCTGTTACCTCCCGCGCAATTTCATTGGCGAAGCATTTTGCAATTGATGAATCGAGAATGCTTGGCAGTCCAAGTTGCGAATTGCAGGCGACGCGGTGGATCAAAAGGCGCGCCGCTTCCACGCGCATCTGCATTTCGGCAAGGCGCAACTGCACCGCCTGAAAATCGACGATAGGCTTTCCGAACTGGCGGCGTTCCTGAACATACTCGACAACGTCTTCGAGCGCGCCGGACGCCTGACCGAGCGCCATCGTCGCATTGCCGCACCGTTCGAGATCAAACGCTTCCATCAATTTTCCAAACCCGCCAGCGGGAACCACGATGTTTTCGAGCGGAAGCGCGACATCTTCGAAATAGATGTCGCTCGATGGAACGCCGCGAAAGCCCATCAGGCTCTCTTGCGATCCGAAGCTTAGTCCTGCCGTCCCTTTTTCGACGAAGACGGCGCCGATCCCCCGCGCGCCGGGATCGTCCGACATGCGCGCATAGACGAGATAGCCGTCGGCGTGCCCGCCACCTGAGCACCATCTCTTCATGCCGTTGACGACGACTTTATCGCCGCGGACGACCGCCTTTGTCTTGAGGTCGGTCAGCGCAGACCCGGCGTCCGGCTCTGACATCGCAATGGCCACCACCATGTCGCCAGCGCACACGGCAGGTATGACTTTCGCCTTGAGCGCATCCGACCCGAAATGCTCGATCGCCTTGACCGGACCGACGCAGGATTCAAACACGGGGAATGCAACCGCCGACGAGATCTTTGCGAACTCTTCGACAATCAGCAGCGCTTCCAGATTGCCGAGACCGAGACCGCCATACTCGGCGGGGACGTTGACGCCGAGAAATCCCAATTCAGCATAGCGTTTGACGAGCTGATGCGAGGGCGGTTCGGCGTTCGCTTCGCAGGCGATCGCGACATCCCGTAACTCGGCGCGCGCGTACTCCCGCGCCGCATCGCGCAGTTGGGCCTGATCGTCGGACAGTCTGAAATCCATCGCATTATCCTCGCAGCCCCACACGCAAACCCTAAACGGGGAGCCGGACGGCGCCAACAGAAAAGACAGACATGATTGTTTTTATTCAGCGGTGCGGTTAGTGAAAAACTCAAGCGGATCAATGCGGGAGGACGCTTTGACGCAAATTCTTTCCGGGGTTCGAGTCCTGGACCTTGGGCGGTACGTCGCCGGCCCTTATTGCGCGACGCTGCTCGGATATTTCGGCGCGGAGGTCATCCGGGTTGAGCGCCGCAACGGGGGCGAAGATCGCTATATCGCGCCGTTGTTCACCAAGGCTGACGGGACGCCCGGCGAAGGCGGCCTGTTTATGCAGACCGGCTGTGGCAAGAAATCGGTTGCGCTCGATTACTCCGGCGCGGAGGGACGCGCGGCGATTGTGCGACTTGCCGCTTCGTCCGATGTCGTCGTAGCCAACCTTACGCCTTCCGCATTGGAAAAACTGGGGCTCGACTGGCCTCGTTTTTCAAAAAACAATCCGCGTGGGATCCTCGTCACGCAAACTGGTTTCGGTTCAGCGGGGCCTGATCGCGATAAAGGAGGCTTTGACGGCGTCGCGCAAGCAATGTCAGGCGCCATGCACCTGTCAGGCACGCCGGGCCAGCCGGCCAAGGCGGGCGCGCCTTATGTTGATTTTTCCACCGCTGTTTTCTCCGCTCTCGGCGTTATGGCCGCCTTGATGGAGCGCGAAAAATCCGGCCGCGGTCAGCACGTCGAGACCTCGCTTCTTGGTACGGCGCTCGCGGTCATGAATTCCCATCTCGCTGAGCAATCCGTGACTGGGATAAATCGTCCGGGCACAGGTAACCGCGTCCAGACCTCGGCGCCCTCCGACGTTTTCGCAACGGCAGAAGGGCATATTCTGGTGCACACAGTGGGCGACGGCTTGTTTCGGCGCTGGGCGATGATGGTTGGCCAGCCGGAACTTGCAGACGACCCCCGCTATCACGGCGATCAGGCGCGGGGCGACTGCCGCGACGAGCTTTGCGCTATCATGGCGGAATGGTGCTGCACCCGATCAACAGGCGACGCGCTAAAGGCGCTCGAAGCGGCCGGCCTGCCATCCGGCCCTGTTCTCACGCAGCAACAAGCGGTCGATAATCCTCAGGTTGCCGCGATGGAGTTTTTTAAGTGGGTCAGTTTCCCCGGCGCCCTGGCGGCCGCGCCGGTCGCCGATCTGCCGATCCGGTTTTCGTCGATCAGCGCCGGCGTCCGGGGGCGCCCGCCCGTTCTCGGCGAACATACCACCGCCGTCCTGCGCGACGCCGGCTTTAATGACGAGGAAATCGACGCTCTCAGGCAGAGCGGAGCAATCTAGGCCATCACGAAAACGTGTCTTTTTGGCCAGTTAATTGAGCAATTTCAGACATATACTACCCGACTGACGATGACCTCGAGGCGATGTAAAAAACAGTCATGACTGTTTTCTTTTACCGAGACCGCCGACATGTTACGCTGTCCGCTGGTAGACGCTCGGGAACTCGCAGGAGCAATCGATGCACGCTTCGACGGCGGAGAAAATCAAGGCTGGAATGGAATACGAGCGGGCGCGCAATGGACCGCCCGAGGGATTTCCTGCCCTGCCTCCTATCCCTGCAGCTCGGTATGTCGATTCTGAATTCAATGCCCTCGAGCGCGATCGACTTTGGAAGAGAAGCTGGGTCTACGCCTGCCATATGGACGAACTTCCTGAGGCCGGCAGCTACGTACTCTGGAAACGCCTCGGCTCGCCAATCCTAATTGTTCGCGGCAAGGACAACACAGTTCGAGCGTTTTATAACACCTGCCGTCATCGCGGCGGACCGCTCGTCAAGGACAACGCGGGCCGCCGCACCTTGTTCGTATGCGGATATCATGGCTGGAGTTATGATCACGAGGGCAATCTGATCGGCGTACGCGACCCGCGCGATTTTCCCGATTTCGACAAATCCTGCCTCGGCCTTATCCCAGTCAGATGCGAGAATTTTGGCAATTGGGTCTTCATTAATTCAGATGCGGACGCCGGACCGCTCCGCGATTACCTGGGCCCCCTTGTCGAGGAAATGGCTGAATTTCACCCCGTCGCAGCCCGTCTCGCGCACAAGGCGGAATATGAAATCAACTGTAACGTCAAGGTTTTGCTTGATGCATTCCTTGAGACCTATCACCTGAAATCCATTCATCAGCAGACGGTCGACCGGTTCCTTGATCACCTTGGAACGACGATCGAACTCTGGCCCAACGGCCATTCCCGAATGGTGACGCCAAACCGTAGACCAGAATGGAAAGACCCAGGCGTCGCCGGGTTGCCAGAGTGCGCGACGGTCGGTGAAATCGCGCGAGATAATAATGTGTCGTTCAACATCTTTCCAAACATCGTCTGTCCACCGTCGCCGACGGGCATGCCGTTTATCGTCTTCTGGCCGAAAACCGTGAATACAATGACGCTTGAGTGCGTCTGGTTCTCGCCGGATTGGGGCGGCGGTCCGTTGCCGGAGATCTGGCAGAAGCGCATCGCAAACTTTGAACGCATCCTTGAAGAAGATACGCAGTTCGCGCCGCAGATTCAGGAATCGGTCGAGTCGGACGGATTCAAAGGCATCCCACTGTCCTATCAGGAACGGCGCATATATCACTGGCACGAAGAGCTCGATCGTCGGATCGGTCCTAACGCGCTGAGCGAAGCGGTGCGCGCCGAACCTGTGCTGGCGCCTTTCGTCGAACAGCCGCGCGCGCCGCGGCAAGCGGCGGAGTAGCCGCGCGCGATGGGATCGGTCGGGATATTGAGTTATGGCGCCTACATTCCGCGGCGGCGGATGTCCCGGCCTGCCATTCTCAATGCTGTCGGCTGGGCGCAGCCCGGTTTGAAGAGCATCGCCAAGGGCGCGCGCGCTTTCGCCGCCTGGGATGAGGATGCGATCACAATGGCGGCCGAAGCGGCGCGAAACGCGCTCGGGAGTGTGAACATTGTTCCGGACACGCTATGTTTTGCCTCAACGACGGCGCCATTTCTTGATCGCCTGAACGCGGGCGTCGTTGCAGCCGCGCTCGATCTGCCGTCCGAATGTCACGTCTTTGACATTGCTGGCTCGCAGCGTGCAGCGTCCTCGGCGCTCATCGCTGCACGACCCGGTGGCGCAACATTGATCGCCAGCGCTGACAAGCGGCCGACGAAAGCAGCAAGCCCGATGGAGATGCTTTCGGGCGATGCAGGCGCGGCGATTCTCGTTGGCGGCGGCGAACCGCTTGCTGAAATCATCGGCTGCAATTCAATTTATGCGGACCTTGTTGATCATTACCGGTCAGCCGGGACAGGGGCCGATTACGGGCTTGAAGAGCGGTGGTATCGCGACGAGGGCCTTGTAAAATTTGCACCCCGCGCCGTCGCACCGCTGCTTGATCGCGCTGGCGTCAGCGCCAGCAACATCAGTCGACTGATCGCGCCGGTCGCCAATTCTGCGCACGCCGCAGCGATCGCTGAGGCGATTGGGGTCGGCGCCGATCGGCTCGCTGACGGGCTCCTCGCGTCTTGCGGCCATTCAGGCGCCGCCCATCCTTTGCTGGTGCTGATCTGCGCGCTTGATGCGGCTCGCGCCGGAGAATGGATCCTGATGACTGCATTCGGACAGGGTTGCGATGCGATCCTGTTGCGCACGACTGAAGCAATAGAGGCCGCTCCCTGCCGCGGCAGCGTCGCCGTTCAACTCGCCAACGGGCGCGTAGAAGAAAACTACGTCCGATTTCTCTCGGCCGCCGGCGGCATCGATATCGACTGGGGTATGCGCGCCGAGCGCGATAATCGTACGGCGCAAACGGTCGCCTTCGACAAGAGCCGAGACATTTACGGTTTCGTTGGCGGCGTTTGCGGCGCCTGTGCGACGCCGCAATTTCCGAAATCGCGTCGCTGCGTCAATCCAGACTGCAGCGCTCTCGATGCGCAGACGGACTATCGCTTCGCGGACAGGCGCGGCGCCGTTAAATCGTTCACCGAAGACTGGATGGCGTTCACGCGCGAACCGCCACTCATATACGGCAATATTTCCTTCGATGGCGGCGGCAATACCTTTATGGAGATGTGCGACTTCGCGCCTGGTGAAATCGCCATCGGATCACCCGTGCGCATGAATTTCCGCATCAAGGACATCGACAGCGCAAGAGGATTTCATCGCTACTTCTGGAAGGCTGCGCCGCCGTCTGGAGGGCGCGATGGCTGAGGGCATTCGCGATAAGGTCGCAATAATCGGGATGGGCTGCACGCGCTTTGGCGAACGCTGGGACGCGCGTCCTGAGGACCTCATCAATGAGGCGTTCGAGGAAGCGATCGCAGACGCTGGCATTGAAACGCGTCAGATTGACGCCGCCTGGTTTGGCGTTTTCTACGACGAGCAGAATGTTGGAAAGTCAGCCTACCCTCTGTCGCAATATCTGCGCCTTCCAAACATTCCTGTAACGCGCGTCGAAAATCTATGCGCGACGGGCACCGAGGCGTTGCGCGGCGCAGCTTACGCCGTTGCCGCTGGAGCCGCCGACATTGCCTTGGCGATGGGATGCGAGAAGTTGAAAGACACCGGATTCAGCGGTCTGCCCGAGCGCACCAAAGGCACGTTCGAAGACCTTTATCAGCCGAACTTCACACCACCCGGCGCATTTGCGCAACTCGGCGCCGCCTACGCCGCCAAGCATCGAATCGATATGGCGGACCTAAAGAGAGCGATGGCGCATGTCTCCTGGAAAAGTCACGAAAACGGCATGCGGAACGAAAAGGCGCATCTTCGCCGCAGACTGACGATAGACCAAATCATTCACGCGCCAATGGTGGCGTATCCGCTAGGCGTCTTCGATTGTTGCGGCGTTTCGGATGGCGCAGCCTGCGCAATCGTCGCCCGACCCGAGATAGCGCGCAGTCTTGTTGGCGACAATTTCGTTACAATCAAAGCGTTGCAGCTTGCACCCTCTAACGGCGTCGAGATGGGTCATCAGTCTTGGGACGGCGCGCACACGCTGACGACCCGAAAGGCTGCGGCGCGCGCCTATTCGGAAGCAGGGATCAGCGATCCTGTTAAGGACCTCAGTCTTACCGAAGTTCACGATTGCTTTTCGATCACGGAGCTAGTGTTGATGGAGGACCTTGGACTCTCCCGCGAAGGGCGTGCGCCATCTGACATACTTGATGGCGCCTACGATGCGAGCGGCGCCATCCCATGCCAGATTGACGGTGGCCTCAAATGCTTCGGCCATCCAATCGGCGCATCAGGATTACGCATGACATATGAAATTTATCTTCAACTTCTCCACCGGGCCGGAGACCGTCAGTTAAAGGCGCCGAAATTCGGACTTGCTCACAATCTAGGCGGAATACCCAATCGCAATGTCGCGGCGATTTCGGTCTTCGGTATGAACAATTAGGTAAGACGCGGGACCATGGACAAAAAAACCTCGATCAAGACTCTGGAAAAGGCGGAGAGCGACGCGGGCGCTGATGCGACGCCGGTCCGTGACTTCTCCGGCATGACGCTCGAGGAGCTTGCAATGGCTCCCACCGTTTACCGCGAGGGCCTGCTTGACGGGTACACGACAGTTATCTCAGGCGGCGGCAGCGGCATGGGCCGCGCGATGGCGGTGTTGTTCGCGCGTCTTGGCGCGAATGTCGTTATTTGCGGTCGCAGAGAGGAAAAGCTTGCCGAGGTGCGTGACGGCATAAAAGCGCTGCTGGGGCGCGAAATCTTCTTTAAACCATTGACGATCCGCAACGCCGACAGCGTCGAAATCTTCATGCAGGAGACGTTTCAGAAATTCGGACAGATCGACGTTCTGATTAACAGCGCAGGCGGACAATTCTCGCAGGATGCGATCGAGTTCTCCCGCAAAGGATGGCTTGCCGTTATTGACACCAATCTAAACGGCACCTGGTGGATGATGCAGGAAGCGGCCCAGCGCTGGCGAGATCGGCGCGCGCCGGGCAACATCATCAATATCGCTGCAACAGTTGAACGCGGCATGCCTCAATCAGCCCATACCTGCGCCGCGCGGGCTGGCGTCATCTATCTGTCGAAGACCCTCTCTACGGAATGGGCGCCGCTTAATATCCGCGTCAACTGCATAGCGCCGGGCGCGATCGAAACCGAAGGCGTCGCGCGCTACCCGGCCGATGCGCTCAAAACTTTTCCCTTAGCCAATCCGATGAAAAAATTTGGCGACGTCTGGGACATTGCGGAGACCGCCGTCTATCTCGCCGCGCCATCTTCAAAATTCGTCACCGGCGAGGTTATCACGGTCGACGGCGGTATGTCGCAATACGGCTGGGTCTGGCCAATTGGAAAACCCGATTATTTCAAGGACTGACCGCTGGAGGCTGACGATGTCCAACACTCCCCTGTCGCGCATTTCCCGGGAAAATCTTGGCCCTGAACTTGGCGCCGTCTGGGACACGTTGAATGGGCTGACTGGCGAGCCTGCATTTGTTGAAACGTTCGCAAACGCGCCGGAGCTCTTGAACTTTGTTATGGGCGATTTTTATGGGAAAATCTTTTTTTCCGGACGCGTGGATAACAGGTTCAAGCAGCTCGCGCGCCTTTATCTGTCGATGACGCATGGCTGCATGACGTGCAACAAGCAAAATGTTCCGGGCAGCCTCGCTGCGGGAGTGACGAACGAACAAGTCGCGGCGATTGCCGATTTCGAGAATGGTCCGTTTGACGATGCGGAAAAGGCTGTACTGCGCTACGCGGCGCAGATGACGCTGACCAATCCTGGGAAAATCTTTTTTTCCGGACGCGTGGAT
>CAZSBU010000001.1:33541-52748 GCA_964605055.1 uncultured Caulobacterales bacterium
GTTGGACGGCAAGCTGTACGCCAACCTGCGCAACCATTTCAACGACGCCGAAATTTGCGAGCTCGGCGTTGTCATGGCGGTGATCGGCGGGATGGCCAAGCTCTCCTTCGTGCTCGATCTCGTCGAAAGGGAAAGCTACTGCGAATTCGCACGGCCTGTCAGCTAAAGCCCTCGCTTAGGCGCGACGTCCTCCACGGGCAAATCAGCGTCGAGTGGTTCGTCATAGGCGCGATTACGCTTACGCGCCGGGAAAAACGCGAGATAGTCTTCTGTATCGAGATAATAAAGGAACGAAAGCAGGCGATCAGCGAATTTCCAGCGACCGTCTTCAAGACAATAAGCGTCTTCATAGCGAAGCGAGGCGAGCATCGGTTTGTCATTGCGCATCAACTCCGCATGAAGGGAGACAAGTCCCCTCCCTGCGTTCGCGTCTTTGTCCAGCTGAATCAGATGATCATGGGTGTAATGAGCGCCGTGGCCGAGCACGCTGAACCGCCGCTGGAACTGCTCCATGATTGCCAAGCGGCCAACTGCGTTCATTTTGCCGTCGCGCGAGCGAAAGCGGGCGTTCGCTGCAAAACATGCCGCGACCCCGTCAAGATCGCGGTCGTCTACGGAAAATACGTAGCGCGCCGCGAGTTCGCGGATTGATTCCAGCGCCTCGAGTTTTCTGAGCCGCAGCGCGAGACCGTTACTTTCGACAGCGCGCTCCATCGTCAAAATTTCACGATGGCGCCGCCATCAACCTTCACTCCGGCGCCCGAAACAAACTGCGCAGCATCGGTCGCCAAAAATACCGCTGCTGCAGCGACGTCTTCGGGTTGGCCAAGACGGCCGACGGGCGCCTTTCCTTCCCAATAACTACGGAAAGCAGCGTCCTCGAAAAAGGGGGCCGACAACGCGGTTACGATCGCGCCGGGCTGAAGAAAGTTTGCCGTGACGCCATATTTACCGAGATCAACCGCCATCGCTTTCGTCATCCCGGCTACCGCATGTTTTGACGTTCCGTAGGCAAATAATCCTGGCCCTGCCATCTCCGACATGATGGAGCCGAGATTGATGATGCGACCGGCTTGGCTCTTCTTTAGATGGGGGATCGCGGCGCGGGTGATCTTGAACACCGCCGTAACGTTGACTCCCATTATCTTATCCCAGAGGTCATCTGACGTTTCCTCGACGCAGGCGCCGATTGAAACGCCAGCGTTGTTGACGAGGATATCAATACCGCCGAGCCGTTCGGCGGCGGCGGCGACAATGTTGGAAGCGGCGTCAGGTTGGGTGACGTCCTGCTCGAACGCATGGCCGCGCTCATGACTGGCGTAATGTTGCGCGAGCGATCCGTCCGGTAAATCGACCGCAAGAACACGCGCTCCTTCGCGCAGATAGGCCATGGCGATCGCTTTGCCGATGCCGTTGGCTGCTCCCGTAACGACTGCCTTCTTTCCACTGAGAGAATTCATTCCAGACATCATTTAGTCTCCGCATGAACGATAACCGCCGGAAAAAGAGAAGGCCGACGCCAAGGGCGCCGGCCTTCCCCTCGGTCGCCCTCGCGCCCCTCGGCGCGCAACGCATCAATGTTTGAAGCCGATCTCGACGCCGAACGCGCGCGGCTCGCCGTACTGGCTAAAGGTCCAGAGATTGGCGACCGGTTGCGACGACACGCGGTAGCGCTGATCTGTCAAGTTGCGGCCGAAAACTCGAACGGACCACCGGTCGTCTAATTCAGCAACTTCGATCGTTCCGCTCACGAGCGTGCGCGCGTTAAGCGTCGTATCGAATTGCTCGTCGATATCCGAGTAATTGAAGACCTGTTCATCTTCATGCGCGGCCGTTGCGTTCAGTCTCAAAATTTTGTTCTGGCCCAGCGGGGTTTCGTAACGGCCGAACACCGTCCAGGACTTGCTCGGCGTACGCGTTAGCGGGCGACCAGAGAAATCGACATCAATGACCCCGTCGAAATCGGTGTCGGCTTCAAAGCGCTTGAACTCGCCTTCCTGCCACGAGAAGTTGCCGCCAAGCAGCAGCCCCTCGATTGGCGTGTTCCACTGGCCTTCAAGTTCGACGCCATAAATTTCGACTTCGGCCGCATTGAAAAAGCGCGTTTCCTGAAATTGAACGCCAGAGCTATTGATCAGCGTCGCCGCAATCTGACGCTGGGCGTCCTTATAATTTGCGAAGAACGCGGTTGGGTTAAAGCGCACTGCGCCGTCAAACAGATCAAGCCGAAGCCCAGCCTCGTAAGAGGTCACTGTCTCTGGGCGCGTGGCGGCAATTCCAGCAGCGGTCAACTCGTTGCCAGTAGTTCCAGACTGGTCGTTGAACGCGCCGGAACGGAAGCTGCTTGATGCGCTCAGATAGCCGAATACCGCATCGGTGAACTCGTAGGAAGCAACGGCGCGCCAGCTGGGTTCGCTGAAGCTCGCAGAGCTGTCGAGAACACCTGTCGAAAAGCGGTCAAAATCAGCTGCGCCGAGCGGCCCGAGCGTCGCGAAGCTGAGCGTCGGATCAAAGCCGCCGTCGAGTACCTGATAGAAGACCTGGTTCCGACCAATCCAGTCCTTTTCTTCCCATGTGTAACGGAAGCCGCCGGCAAGCGTCAGCCGGTCGTTCACTGCAAAGGTGCCGTCGGCGTAAAGCGCATAAGCGGATGCGTCCTGCGCGTTGCACAGAACTTGTGGATTGTCGTTAAACCCGCCGACGAATGGCGCGCCTAGCGTCAGGCCAAATAGATCAAGGAAGCCGAGCGTTTGCGTAACGCAGAACGTGGTGTCGTTTGTCTGGAAAAATCCGCCGGCGACCACATCGAACGAATCCGTAATGTCGACGTTGAACCGGATTTCCTGCTGAAACGTGCGACGTTCATCAGCTCGGTTAGCGTCGAACTGCGAAATCGGGCCGACTTCCCCAACGTAGTTGTTGAAAAGCTCCGATGTCTGATTGCGAAGACCGGTGATCGACCTGACGGTTACCTTATCGCTAAGATCCCAGTCGATGTTCAGGTAATAACCGTTTACGTCGACCTGATGATTGTTGCCGATATCCACGCCTCGCGCGTCATCATTGGTGACGCCTGCATTGCGAAGCGGATCGCCCGGGTCCTGTTGGAATCCAAGCAGGTTAAATAGAAAGTTTGGATTCCCGATTGGCGTCTCATTGACGGCCGGGACTGTATCAGAGTCGTCTCGCACCAGTTCATACTGAAACACGGCTTTGAAAGAATCATTTGGCTGCCACAGCAGCTTCGAGCGCAGGTTGACGACGTCTTCCCCGCCCAGCCGTCGCCCGTCGCCCACGCCCGTCGCGCCGTCGAGTGCCGACGGCGCAAATCCGCTGATCGGCCCAAAGGCGGCGCCATTCCTATAATATCCGTCCGAGCGCTGATATTGGCCAGAGAAGCGAAACGCAAATTGGTCGCCTAGCGGTAGATTGAGCGCAAGCCGCGTTTCGACACGCCCGAAAGAACCAACCTGGAAACGTCCTTCAGCGCCAACCTCGCCGAGCACGGGTTGCTTAGTGCGGACATTGACGATGCCCGCTGTGGTGTTTTTACCGAATAGCGTGCCCTGCGGTCCGCGCAGGATTTCAACCTGCTCGATATCGAAGAGGTCTAGCAACTGCGTCTGCACGTGCGGCACAACGAAATCGTCAAGCGTTACGCCAACTTGGGGCTCTGAATAGACGATAATGTCAGTCTGCGCCGCACCGCGAATCGCAAATGAAGCGGCGTTGAAGCCTGTGACTTTCGAGGCGGAGAAATTGGGAACGAGTTGCGACAGATCGCCAAGATCACGCGGCACGACCGAGTCGATCACGTCTTCATTAAGAGCCGTCACGGCGACAGGAGTTTTCTGGAGGCTCGTCTCGCGGCGTGTCGCCGTAACTGTGATTTCGTCGCTTTGCGCGATGGCCAGTTCGGGCGCAAGCACCGCGACCGCGCCAACGCCGGCGAGCGCAACTTGCAACGCCCTTTGCGTCGCGGTGAGTTTCAAAATCGATTTCCTGTTTTTACGGCCAGTCATGTCGCCCCTCCCTACGGGTACCTCGGTTTGTATTTTTTTCCGGCGAAAGAAGTTTCCGTCACGCGTCGCCTTGCTAAGCGTCAGACTTGTCCTCCAACGCCAACCGCCTCGCGCGCAGCAAGATCGCACGGTCTTAGTCATCCTGGACACCCCTCCCATGGAAGCCAAGATAACAATCAATCATGCTTGTTTTTTTCTAAGCGAGCAACTGCCTAAAGGCCAATATTCTTGACCTTTTTTTAAAGATCGGCGCTTGTGCAACACGAAGCGCCGCTTGCTGCGTTGCACAAAAACAATCCGACATGTTTGTTTTTTATTGACGCTCCGGTCGTGTCGATGCGAAGACGTGAAGCTCATGTATCGCCAACATCAGCGTTGCGACGCATTGCTGCAATGCAACATCCGACGATCAAGCCAAGGAGATGCGCAAATGGCGTATACGTTCATTGCCCGGATGAAAATCCATCCTGATCGGGAAGCGCAGTTCATTGACGCCTGCGAGCGCATGGAAGCGGCTGTCGCGAAGAACGAGCCCGGCGCCCTCATCTATCGCTTTTATCGCCTGCGTGAGCCCAATGCGTACGCCGTGATAGAGTCTTTCAAAACGGAAGCAGATGACGCCGCGCACCAGCAGACAGAGCATTTCAAAGAAATCGCGCCCGGTATGATCGAATGCATCGACGGCGGTTGGGAACGCGAATTCCTAGACCCGCTTAAATAAGGCAATGAAATGCTAGAGGACGATCCTGACCGGATATTGACCCTCAGCGGCTTGCTCATTGCCGCGGCGCATGACCGTCCGAACGCAGACGCGCTCGTTTTTCCTGACAGCCGGCAAAGCTATGCCGAACTCCTTTGCAGAGCACGACGATGGGCGAAAGCCTTCATGGCGTTGGGCGTCGAGCACAAGGCGCACGTCGGACTACTGATGACGACCCAGCCGGAGTTCGTCGAAGCGCTTTTTGGCGCGGCGCTCGCCGGCGCGGCCGGCGTTCCAATCAACGCCCGATACGCGCCGCCCGAGCTCGCCTATCTGATTGAAAACGCGGACATCGTCACCCTCGTGACGACGGACAAAGTTGCCGAAGCGGTCGATTTCATCGCCCGACTCAACGAGGCGTTTCCCGATATCTGCGCCAACAAGGACGCGATGGCCCTCACGATCGCGGCCGCGCCGAAGTTGAAATCAGTCATTGTAACGGGCGAAGGCCGCGCGCCGGGATGCCTGCCGGCCGCAAACCTGGACGCGCTGGCCACGACGATCAGCGACGAAGCCCTCGACGCCAGAATCGCCGAGGTCGCGCCGACAGATCTCGGGCTTATTCTTTACACGTCAGGCACGACGTCAAATCCCAAGGGGTGCATGATACCCCATCGCGCGATCGTCTCCAACAGCCGCGCGCTCGGACGTTACCGGTATGAGATGACCGAGGCCGACCGCTTCTGGTCACCGCTGCCGATCTTTCACATCGCAGGCATCCTGCCGATGGTCGCCGTCTTCGACGTGCGCGGAGCCTATCTGACGATACCGCGATTTGAGGCCGGCATGGCGCTCAGGATGCTGGAGTCTGAGCGCGCAACGATGACCTACCCGTCTTTCGTAACCATCATGCAGGACCTCATCAATCATCCGGATTTTCCTAATACAGACTTATCGAGAATCCGCTTGATGAATTCCAATCTTGGCGTTCAGCCCGCCGCGATCAAAGACGCAATCGTAAAGATGATGCCGCATACGATACAGGTTGGCACATACGGCCTGACCGAAGGATCTGGCACGGTGTGCACTAGCCGTCTTAGCGATGATGAGACGACGCGGACGACTCGCCTCGGCGTACCGCTGCGCGGGTGGGAAGTGAAAATCCTCGACATCGATACCGGCGCCGAATGCGGCCCGGATGAGAGGGGCGACATCTGCATTCGAGGACCCGGTATGTTGACGGGGTATTACAAAGATCCAGGGAAGACAGCCGAATCGATAGATGCGGATGGCTGGCTGCATACCGGCGACCTCGGGTCGTTCGACAAGAACGGCCAGATCATGTTTCACGGGCGCACCAAAGACATGCTGAAAGTCGGCGGCGAGAACGTAGCCGCCGCCGAGATTGAAATCTTGCTCAACAGCCATCCCGCCGTCGAGCTTGCGCAAATCGTCGGGGCGCCCGATGCGCGCTACGAAGAAGTTCCGGCAGCTTTTGTGAAGCTGAAGATTGGCGCTGCGGCGAGCGAGAGCGACCTCATTGATCACTGCAAGGGCAAGCTCGCGCGATTCAAGATCCCGCGTTATGTCCGCTTCGTTGACGAATGGCCAATGTCCACGAGCAAAATTCAGAAATACAAACTTAAAAATATGATCGCTGCTGAACTGGATGGCCGAGGCGGCGAGCAAGCGGAGGGAGGGCCTCAATGACCGCATTCATTGCCAAACTGGTCGTAAAACCGGAGAAGCGCGCAGAATTTGAGCAGCTCCAAACGGAGCTTCGAACGCTGACGCACAAACACGAGCCTGAGACTCCGGTCTATGAATTAATTCGCTTACGGGATGATCCGAACGTCTATTATTGCGTCGCGACGTTCACGAGCGAGGACGCGTTTCAACACCATATGAATATCGATTTTCACGACCGTCTGGCGCCCGGAATCTTGGCTTGCCTGTCGGAAGAAATGGATCTCAAATTCTTTGATATCGTCGGCGAGCCCAAACGGGCGCTAGCTACATGACTGCCGCAACCGCATGAAGCTCGCAGGAAAAACTTCAATCGTTCTCGGCGCCGCTGGGCGCGGCAATATGGGACAGACAATCGCGCGGCGCTTTGCCGATGAAGGCGCAAAAGTGGTTGTCGCCGGACGGCATGAGGACGAACTTGCCCGGTTCTCTAGCGAAATCGGCGGAGCTTACGCCCTATGCGACATAACAGTTCGCGGCGATGTTAACCGGTTGGTTGAAAAATGCGTCAGTTCGTTTGGCGGCGTAGACATCGCCGTCAATGCGACCGGCTGGGGCTTCGTCAAACGCTTTGAAAAGACGAGCGAAGACGAGCTAGACAAGATCCTTGCCTTGCAGTTCAAAGGTCCGTTCTTTTTGTTTCAGGCGGTTGCGCCTGCGATGGCTGAGCGCGGCGGCGGATCAATCATCCAGATTTCGTCAGCAACGGCCACTGTCATGCTCAATCACCACGCGGCCTATATGGGCAGCAAGGCGGGCGCCGACCATGTCGTGCGTTGCGTCGCCTATGAATATGGAAAGTTCGGCGTACGCGCAAATTCAATTTCGCCCGGCTTCACGAAAACGCCGATGACGGAAGCGGCCGCCGATATGCCGGGCATGGAGGAAGCTTTCGCGCGGGAATACCCATTAGGGCGGATCGGCACATCGGAAGATGTCGCTGCGGCGGCGGTTTTTCTCGCCTCCCCGGAATGTTTCATGACCGGGCAGAATCTGCAGGTGAACGGCGGCCTCACGCTTCGACGCAATCCGACGCAAGAGGAAATCAACGCGTCTATTGCCGCCGCGAAGGCAGCGACAGCGAACTAAAGTCGACGCAAATTGTCTTCTCCATTCCAGTCCACAGACTTGCGCTTGATGAAGGCGTAGAACCGGGTCAACGCTTCCGTCCGCTCATAAAACTCGAGCATGCACCCATGGCGTTTGCGCGCGTCGACCATCACGAACCTCACGTTGTCGGTGGTGATGGCGTCAAGCGCGCTGGGCATCTCATCCGCCGATGCGCGTTCTAACGCATCGTCGATGTTGTCGACGAATATAGCGAGATGATGGAGACCCTCCGAACGGGCGTCGTACATGTCCCGGATGGCGGAGGGGGCGTCTCCATGTTGATGAATGAGTTCAATCATCACGTCGCGGTACTGGCCATAGGCTGAACTGTGATCAAATGATGCGGCAGATCCGCGATAGGCGCACTGTCGCAGACCAATATGCTCAAAGAAGTAAAACGGGCCCGCTTTCAAGGTGTCGGCGAACCAATTGGCCGCACGCGCAATATCCGGCGCGTGATAGGCTATTTGCACAATTGGGCCGAAAGCCGTCTGACGTTTGATTTCATCCGGCAGCAATGCCAGTTTCATGCGGCGAGATCATTGGCGTTACGGATTGGATTGGATCCGTCCCAGCCCTCGGCGGCGGCGCGAATTCGGCCAAAGTAATTGTGGATGAAGGGAAGGTTCTCAAGAACTTCGACCATACCGGACATCACGGATGAGGTATCGACGTAACAAAATTTAAGCGGTCCAAACTCGCCGCTGGACGCAACAGGAAAACCCATCGCTTTGTAACGGGCGACTTCCTTCTCGTAATCTTCGACGATCACGGCGACGTGGTGAAATCCCTCTTTTCCCTTCGGCACGAGGTCGCGATAGCAGGAAGGCGAGTCGCAGTGCTGTTCGATCAGCTCGATATGTACATCGCCGGCTTGCGCAAGCGCGGCGGAAAACTCAACGGTCTGAGGTTTGCCTCGGTAATGCGGATTGCCGACCTGAGGCCGGTCCAGAATGTAAAATGGGCCTATGCCGAAAGTCCGTGTCCAGTGCTTTGCCGCTTCGCGCACGTCGCGAACAACATACGCGACCTGAATGATCTTGTGATTCATTGGCGGTTGCAGCGTAAACATCTGACCTCTCTAAAGCTCCGCCGGATTTTCAATTGCGGTTTTGAGCGCCTGCAGAAAGCGCCCGCCGAGCGCACCGTCAATCGCGCGATGATCACACGAAAGAGTTAGATGCATCACACTCTCGAAGCCGCCGGACTCCTTCGGAGCGCGCTGAATGGCGCCGGCAGCGAGTATCGCGGCCATTGGCGGATTGACGACCGCATCAAAACTTAAAATGCCGTACATTCCCAGATTGGAAACGCTGAATGTCCCGCCTTGGTATTCATCCTGCGCCAATTTTCCGGCGCGCGCGCGTTCATCAAAATCACGCATTTCAGCGGCGATCGCGCTGACCGACTTCTTGTCGGCGCCTCGAACAACGGGCGTCACAAGCCCCCCTGGCACCGCAACTGCAACCGAAATGTCAGCGTGCCGGAATTGATGAAGTTCGTCGCCCTTGAAATGAACGTTGACTTCCGGCTCTTTCATCAGTGCGGCGGCGCTCGCCTTGATAATGTAATCGTTGATTGACGGCGCGTTGGGGAAATCTTCGCGCACTTTCGCGCGCTGGGCCAGCAAGCGATCAACTGAAACGACCGTACGCAGATAGAAATGCGGGATCGTCTGCGTCGCCTCGGTGAGACGCTTGACGATCGTCCGGCGCATGGATGACAATTTCACGATTTCATACGGATTGTCTGCGTCGCCATCGGCGCCTTTGAACAATCCTTGGCGCTTCGCCGCCTGCTCAACGTCCTGGAGCGACACTCGCCCGTTGCGCCCGCTCCCCGTGACGCCGCCGAGATCAACGCCGAGCGTCTCTGCAAGTTCGGCCGCCTTCGGGGAGATCGACAGCCCGTCCGGAACAGCCGACACGGCCTTCTCTAACGGCGCCGTCGATGCGCTGACCTCGCCATGGGCGAAGCTCGCATCGACCGCCTTGAAATTCGCGATGAAGGAGTCAATTTCGGCGTTGGTGACGTCGTCGTCAGCGAACACGGCGATCAGCGCACCGACACGATAGGCATCCTCCGCCTTGCCAACCCGGCGTCTCAGCGTTCCGGTGAACTCAAGCTCAACATCGTTGGCGATCTTGTCGGTTTCGATAACGGCAAGAAGGTCGCCCTCATTGAGGCGCTGGCCTTCCTCCGCGCGCCATTCGCGGATTACGCCTTCTTCCATTTCAATGCCCCATTTTGGCATCGTGAAAGGGACAATTTTTCCCGGCATGCAGCGTTCCTGTCTATCACCCGGCGCGCGGGATCATCTGTATGCAACAACTTTCCGGACCGCCGCTTCGATTTGCGTAGGGCCGGGAACATAATTGCGCTCCAGCTCTTTTGAATAGGGCACAGGAGCGTGCGGCGCGGTTACTTGTGCGATCGGGGCCTTCAGAGACGAAAACCCATGACTGACAATGAAGCCGGCGATATCGGACGCTATTGAACAACGCGGCGGGCATTCATCGACGATGACAACTCGGCCAGTTTTCTCAACACTGTCGAGAATTGCTTCTTCGTCGAGCGGGCTTGTCGTTCTAATGTCGATAAGATCGCAATTTACGCCGCTGGCTTTTAGCGCCTCAAGCGCTTTCTCAGCGAATATCACCATACGGCCCATTGCGATGATTGTCGCGTCCTCGCCCTCGTTCAATAACGCTGCCTTGCCGAAGGGGATGATGTAATCGCCCTCGGGCACTTCGCCTTTGCGGCCGTACATCGCCTTGTGTTCAAAGAAGACAACCGGATCGTCATCGCGGATCGCAGCCGTTAACAGACCCTTTGCGTCAGCTGGATTTGACGGCATAGCGACTTTGAGGCCGGGTACAGACGTGATGATCTGATACATCGTCTGACTGTGCTGCGCAGCCATGTTCATGCCGGCGCCGTAAGGCGCGCGGATGACGACGGGGCATGTCGCCTTACCGCCCGACATGTAGCGAAACTTCGCTGCCTGGTTCATGGTCTGATCGAGCGCAAGACCGAGGAAATCCGCGAACATAATTTCAGCAACGCCGCGTTTTCCAGCGAGCGAAGCGCCGACCGCCAACCCGACAATGGCGTTTTCTGAAATCGGCGTATCAATGACCCGGTCCTCGCCGAACTTCGGCAGCAATCCGCTCGTCACGCCGAATATCCCGCCCGAAGCCTCGCGCTCCCCTGACGTCCCGCCAGCGCCGCCCGACACATCCTCGCCACAGACAAAAACGCGCGGATCGCGCGCCATTTCACGATGCAGAACATCATTCAGCGCTTCGCGATAACTCATGATCGGCATGGTCGCGCTTCCCTATTGGTACGATACGTAGACGTCAGTGACGATTTCGCTCGCTGCTGGCGACGGCGCCCCGCGCGCCTCGGTCACCGCATCATCAATCAGTTTCAAAACCTCTTCATCGATCGCATCGAGATCGGCTGCTTCAAGCAATCCGTCGCCGAGCGTGCGGGCGCGAAACTTTTTCAAACAATCCATCTCGTCGCGGTGCCGCTTTACCTCATCTTTCGCGCGATATTTCTGAGGGTCGCCTTCGAAATGCCCGAAGAACCGTGTCGTCTGAAACTCGGCGGCGCACGGCCCCTTGCCCGCACGCGCGGTCGAGAAGTTCGCCCATCGCATCATAGACAGCAAAGTAATCGCACCCGTCGGCCTTCACTGTCTTTAGCCCGAAAGCCTCCGAACGCGCCGCGATGTCTTTCGAGCCGACGGCGTAATCGGCGCCAGTGTGTTCGGAATAACCGTTATTCTCGATCACGAATATCGCTGGCGCGTTGATGACAACCGCCATGTTCATTGCTTCAAACACTGCGCCTTGGTTGACCGACCCGTCGCCGCCGAATGAAATTGCAACACGGCCCTTGCCGTCCAGTTTGGCTGACAACGCCGCACCGACGGCCAGCGGCGCGCCTGCGCCAACGATGCCGTTGGCGCCGAGCATTCCTTTGCCGAAATCGGCGATATGCATCGACCCGCCCTTGCCTTTCCCAAGACCCGTCGCCTTGCCATAGATTTCTGCCATCATCGCTTTGACGTCGCAGCCTTTTGCGATGCAGTGGCCGTGTCCGCGGTGGGTCGAAACAATGAGATCCTCCTCATCAAGGTGGTCGCAGACGCCGACTGCGATTGCTTCCTGTCCTGAGTAAAGATGCGTAAACCCCGCAATCTCACCGGTCATGATCTCCTTGTGCAGACGTTCTTCGAATTCACGGATCGTCTTCATCTGACGATAGGCGCGAAGCAGATGGGCTTTGCTGTGTCGGGTCGCCATTTTAGGTCCTGGCTTTCTTTTTCGCAGGCTCGTTTGCGCTGGCGAGATAATTCTCAAGGGTTTGGTGAAAATGTCGAATACGCAGCTCCTGGTCTCCGATCCAAAGACCAGAATAGCCCGCGCTGTTCATGCCCTGTTGGACGAACGGGAGATTATAGGCGTCTTGATTGATGACGAGGCCGAGCGAGGTTTCGCCGTGTCGGTACTGACGGTGTCGCGGACGCTCATAAGCCTCCGCTTCGAACTCATGGTCCTTAAGCTTGAACATCCAGTAATCGAAAAACATCTTGTTTGGATCGCTTGGATGGGGCCGTTGACGAAACATCATCAAATCATCTGCGTGGACGTTCATCGTGATATTCGGAAAAATCAGGTAGTGATAATCATCGGTAAGCTGATCGTCGTTCAGCGCTTTATAGTCCCTGCCCTGTTTCTCGCCGTTTTCTCGCTTGTATTTCTGGATGGCCTCGCGCGCGCCGTAGACGGAACCCTCATAGGAAGCTGGATCCATACCAGCGTCGCGCATCATCGACTTGATCGGCGGCGGAATTTCGGATGGCGAGATAACGCGGGGACTGAGAACGCCGAAGGCAATGAGATAGCGGCTGTGCTTGCCAAGGCAGTCGATCTGAATATCGAGATCATCAAGATAATATAGAAGCTGCGGATGGATGCCTTGAACGTGGTAGCTTTCATTAAAAGCGTCGACGGACGCCTTCCAATTGCAGTCCCACTCGACGGTTTTCCATTCGGTCAACGCCATCCGGTCGAATTGATAGGGGTCTAGATGTTCGGGAATGACGCCGAGGTAATCGCGCAGCGGCTCAACGTCAGGGTTCATGCTGAACCAAACGAATGAGCCCCACCGGTCGCAGGGTAACCGAATGAGTCCGCCACATGGCGGCGCGCCTTGCGGAAAAGTTTCAAGGTCAGGAATATCTGCTAAGCGGCCGTCGAGCCCGTATCGCCAATTGTGATAGCGGCAGCGAAATTCTCCGGCGCCTTCCTTTGGCTCGTGTGCGCCGTGCACGAGCAGATTTCCGCGATGCTGGCAGACATTGTAGAACGCCCGGACCGAGCCGTCACGCTGGCGCGCCAGCAGAATGGATTCGCGACCGATTTCTGTGACGATGTGGTCGCCCGGGTTTGGAATGTCGTCTTCACGACACCCCAGCAACCAGACTTTGGTCCACATGCCCTCCCACTCGCGTTTCATGTATTCGAGCGAGGTGTAGCGCTCTTTTGGGATCGGATCTGACGGCAAATTCGGCTTTGGCGAAGGCTCAACGGGCGTGCCTGCGGGGCCGCGGCGCTCGTCGGTTCGTTTGATCGTCTGTTTACGGCGCACCTTCATGATGATCTAGAACTGCACCCGCTTGGTGTAGCCGCCGTCAACGACGAAGTTGACGCCCGTCACCCAACTCGCCGCAGGACTGGAAAGAAAAACGATGCAGCGCGCGACTTCCTCGGGCGTACCAAGTCGCCCGAGCGCATGGGTTTTCTCCGTGCGTTCATAGAACTTTTCGTTTGATATCTTGATCATGTCCCACGCCCCGCCGTCGAAATAGATCGGCCCGGGTGAAACGCTGTTGACGCGCACGCCTTTGGAGCCGTGCTCCTGGCTAAGCTGCTTGGCGTAGGTGATCAGCGCCGCCTTCATGGCGTTGTAAGCTTGCGGGACCATAAACGTCTCAACTGCCGCCGTCGTCGAAATCATGGTGATCGCGCCGCCGCCGCGTTTCTCCATGTGCGGCAACACCGCCTCGACGCCGCGGACCGTACCCAGAACGTCTATTTCGAAATTCTTCCACCAGTTTTTTTCGCTGTCCGCGCCGCCGCCCGCGGAAACGTTCGGAATGAAGATGTCGACGCCACCCAACTCGGCGGCCATCGCTTCTATCCAGCTTTCGTATTCTTCCTTGTTCTTGATATTACAAGGCGCGCCAACAATCTTGCCGTCGGCGACCACTTTCATTTCCTTGATCGCGCGGTTCACGCTCTCCGGCGAGCGCGAGCAGATCGCGACATTAGCCCCCTCTTCGGCGAAGAGGTCCGCAACGCGCCGACCAATGCCGGCGGTGGCGCCGGTGATCAGGACGCTTTTCCCGCGCAGTCCAAGGTCCATTTTCTATTTCCTTTCGCGGATCCGGCGCGAACTCCTGCGTATTGTACGCTAATTTAAAGACAAGCATGATTGTTTTTTTCTGCCCGTCAAGCGCAAGGCGTCCGGGCAGTTTCCATCACATCGCAGGTCGCGCCAACAAGCCGTTGTCTATGAGGAATTCTGCGCCTGTCACGAACCGGGATTCGTCGGACGCCAGATAGAGAACGAGGTTGGCGACGTCATTGGGCGCCCCAAGTGAGCCGACCGGCAACACGCCAGTAGCGGGGATATCCATCGGCTTTTCGTTCGTGCGCCCTTGAGCCGATTGAACCATTGGCGTCTCAATCGCGCCCGCGTGTATTGAATTGCACCGCACGCGGTAACCTTCCGCCTGGCAATGCGCGGCGATTGATTTGGTCATGGCGCGCACGGCGCCTTTGGCCGCTGAATAGGCGAAGAATATCGGATAGCCCACGTGCGAGGCCGTCGACGACATGTTGATGATCGAGCCGCTGTCGCTCTCCTTCAGCAGCGGTAAAGCGTATTTACAGCCTAAAAACACGCCTTCCGACATGACGGCGTTGGCGAAGCGGAATTCCTCAAGCGTGCAGCTTTCCGGCGTCGATAGAATGACAACCCCGGCGTTGTTGACGAGAATGTCGAGACGGCCGTGCCGGGCGCGGACCTCGGCGATGACCCCTTCCCAGTCCTCTGCGCTGGCGACATCGTGCCGGAGGAACATCGCCGCGTCGCCGATGCCGGCCGCCGCCGCAGCGCCGCGCTCCTCGCTGACATCGGTGAGAACGACCTTGGCGCCTTCGCGGGCGAGAAGCGTCGCATCGGCGAGCCCCAAGCCCGACGCCGCCCCGGTGACCAGCGCGACCCTTCCGTCAACCCGACCCATCGACAAGCTCCTCGTTACCCACATCACGCAAATGCGTTGTGCGATGCAGCATGAATTTCCTCGCCTTTCCTGCAGGCGTCGGTTAAATTACAAGCAGGTGTGAATGTTTTTTTCGGGGCAGTAAATGGTCAAGAGCACTTCTGATTTCGCGGCCCGCCGCCGCTTGCGCGCTGCTGGCCAAGACCGGACGCCGAAGGAGATCGGCCGGCAGGCGCAGAAGAGCGCTTCAACGCGAAAACTGATTGTCGAGGCGGCGCTGCAATGCCTCATCAAATACGGCTACGCGCAGACAACGACGCCGCGCATCGCCGAAGAGGCCGGCCTGTCGCGCGGCGCGATGATGCATCATTTCACCAACCGGCACACTGTCATCCAGGCGGCTATCGAATATCTGCACACGAAGCGACTGCGGGCGTTTCGCCGCGCGGTATCGTCCCTGCCTGACGACCAGCCGCATCTGCATGATGCGCTGACCGCTTATTGGCGCCATGTCACGCACCCATTGTTTTTCGCCTTCCATGAACTCGCCGTGGCGTCGCGGACCGATGCGGACCTTGAAAAAATTCTCCGCCCGGCCGAGCAGGCGTTCTACCGGGAATGGTACAAGCTGGCCATCGATCTGTTCCCGGAATGGCAGAGCGACCGGGCCAAGTTCGACATTGCGCTCAACCTTGTTCAAGTAACGCTTGAAGGGCTAGTAATCCGCCGATTGTCAGCGCCGCTTAGTCCGAAGGCGGAGGAACAGTTTTTCGATTACCTCGAAGATTGCCTGCGCAATCTGATGCCCACCGAGATGCAGGAATCAAAGCAATACGCCCGGCGCAGCAATTCGCGGCGGCTGTCGACAGCGCTGGCGTAACCGCCCATCGGGGCGTTCCGATCTGAAAGGCGATCGCGAGATGACCGTAGCCTCACTTATTCTACACCACCACGACCCGTCGCCTTTTGCCGAGAAAATCCGCGCAGCTTTTGGCGTCAAAGGCGCCCGATGGCATTCTGTCCGTATACCGATGGTTATGCCAAAGCCGGATCTGACCGCGCTGACAGGCGGCTATCGCGGTACGCCGGTCTTGCAAATCGGCGCAGACATCTATTGCGACTCGCGGCTGATCATCGAGATCGTCGAAAAACTGCACCCCGCGTCGCCGCTGCTGGCGGCGGGACCGCTCGTTAACTTGGGATTGCAGCATTGGAGCGACGAGACCGTATTTCCTCCGGGCGCGGCGCTCGCCATGCACGAAAACCGGGCGCACCTGCCCGACGACCTGATCGCCGACCGCGCGGCTTACTTCTCGGATCTCGACTTTTCGAGCTTTGCCCGCGATGCGCGCCATTTTCACGCGCAGCTCAGCGCGCACGCCGCGCTGATCGAGCGGCAGTTGTCGGATGGGCGCCCCTTCCTTCTGGGCGGCGCGCCTGAATGGGCGGACCTCAACGCCTATTTTCCGGTCTGGATGGCGCTGGGGCATTTTCCGTCGGCGCGGCGTTATCTTGATCGCTATCCGCGCCTCGCCGCCTGGCGTGAGCGGATCGCCGCATTCGGGCATGGGGCGCGCGAAGAAATCGAGGCGAGCGAGGCGATAGAGATCGCAAGGCGCGCCGCGCCCGCTGTGATCGAGGGCGGCGCCGACGCGCCGGACGAATCCGGCGTCGAGGTCGGCGCGGCCGTCACGGTCTGGCCGACTTCCCACCCCGATACGCCGGTGACGGGCCGCCTCCTCGCAATCTCGACCGACAGGATGACCCTCGCGCGCGAGGACGCGCGCGCCGGCGCGCTCCATGTCCACTTCCCAAGGATCGGCTATCGCGTGGAGCGGTGCGTCAGCGCGGCATAAAAGAAACAAACGTGATTGTTTGTTTTGCGGCCGGAGGCCTGCTAGCCTCTCCGCTGAAGCAGATGGCCGTGCGGCGACGCGGCCACGCCAGACAGGGAGGACCTCATGCCCGACGGTTTCAAGGCGCAATGGCCGATGACCCTCAACGCGCCGCAAGACAGTCTTGAGGCGAAGCAGCCGCGGCCGGCCGATCTCGGTCTCGATGTCCCTGACCCCCGGCGGTATTATTCGTCCGAGTTCATGGAGAAAGAATGGACGCGCCTTTGGCCGCGCGTGTGGCTGCTGGCGGGCGTCACGCCCGACATCAAGGAGCCGGGCGATTTCTTCATTTTCACCCACGGGCATGAGGAATTCATCGTCGCGCGTCAGAACGACATGTCGATCAAGGCGTTCTACAACGCCTGTCCGCATCGCGCCAATCGCGTCTGCCTGACCGAACAGGGCAGCGTCGCGAAGTTCACCTGCCCGTTCCATGGCTGGCGGTTCGATATCAGCGGCAAGCTTGAGCGGATCACCGACGAGGAAACCTTCAATCCGGAGCTGATCAAGCATCGGCCGGGCCTGACCGAGGTGCGCTGCGACACCGTCGGCGGCCTCATTTTCATCAACATGGATGGCGAAGCGCCGCCGCTGCAAGAGTGGATCGGCCTTCCCGAGGGCTACATCGAGAACTACGAAATCGAGAAAATGAACGTGGTGCGCCACGTCCGCTCGGAATGGCTCGCGAACTGGAAAACCGGCGTCGACGCCTTCTATGAAACCTATCACCTGCCGCACATCCACCCGCAGACGCAGGGCGTGATGGAGGATTTCAGCCAGATTGATCTTTACCCGAACGGTTTCAGCCGGATGATCGTCCCGATCGGCGTCAAATCGCACCGGGTGAAAGACCAGGCGGCGATCGACCCCTATCAGCGCTTCATGATGATGGAGGCGGGGATCGACCCTGACGCCTTTTCCGGGACCGCCGCTGAGGTTCGCGCCGCCATCCAGAAAGCCAAACGCGCGCGCGGCAAGCGCTTTGGCCTTTCCTATTACGACAAGCTGACCGATGGGCAGCTCACTGACAGCTGGGCGACGGGCTTTTTCCCGAACGTGCAGATCGGCATGCACCCCGAGGGCGTTTTCATCATGCGCTTTGTTCCGCACCCGAGGGATCCAGAGCGGTTTTACTATGACAACATGACGATGTTCCGCTACGTCGAAGACCCCGGCTACGCCGCGCCCGCGTGGATGGGGCTGCCGCAAGGTCTCGACGTTACGGGCGCCGTACGCCCCGACATCGAGCATGTGCCCGCTGGCGTCAAACCCGACCTTGGCGAAGTGCTGGACCAGGACGTCGAACTCGTCTCGGCGGTGCAAAAAGGCTCGCGCTCGCGCGGCTTCAAGGGGCCGCTGTGGTCGGAACAGGAAGACCGCGTGCGCCATTTCCACCGGGAACTCGATCGCTACGTCAACGGCGAGAAATAAGCCGCGCGTGACGCTTGTCGCCGCCCCAGAGGCCGCGCCCGAGCGTTCGCTTCGATGCGATAGACGATCCGCTTCGCCTTGCCGCTTGAGCGCGCCCTTCCCGCGCGAGGCCCGCCCCGCACGCTCGCGCATTTGGGCGCGAGATGATCCATTCTGGACGCAATGGATCGAGTGGATCGAGGTCTTTTGCTTATGGGGCGCCATCCCGCCGCTGGCGTTCCGGCCACAGCCCTTGAAACCAGCGCCCGTAAAGTTTGCGTCCATAAGTCCTGCGCTCTCCACGCCGGCGCATGCGCCGACGCCCAAAACGCCCACACCCTAATGATGCGGCCGCCGCACAGGGTGGGGGATAAGTTTTTTTGGTGGATGACGCGGATGTGATCGGCTCACGGCCAACGCGTCTGCGCATGCCTGTCTGATCGGCCGTCAGCAGTAGGGCGCATTAAGCTGAAGGCGCAATGCGCCGTCTACGCGCGCCGGGTTAAACAGGCGTTGGCGAATCGGCATCGGGAGATCATATTTGGGCCGCGCTGTAAAGAACCATTAGCGCTCTGCACTTCGCTTAATACACTCTCCCCGCTATTTAATTTAAAAATAAGTTAACCAAATAAGATACGTTGTATCCGATAAGGGCGTTATTCATAATATATTCAATATTTATTTTCTTTTTTATTTTATATATAATAATAGAGAATATATACAGTAACAATAAAGTATAGAAAGATGCTATTGATGCAACAAAAATTTTATTTTGAAAATAAAACAAAAATACAATTGAGTAGGAAAGTCCTAATATTGTCATCAAAAGCGCTATTTTTTTCGCCCTGTGCTTTTCCTCAGCCTGTGCGTTTCTGTCTATCCGTTGCAGCGCCTTGAACATTGCGAAAGGCAAAATGAGGCCAAATATCGAAAGCGGCAAAACCACCGAGGGCATAGCCAGTAGCTCTATCATTTACTCTCCTCAATCTGTCGACCCATATGTTCATGCAAGGTAGGGCGG
>CAZSBU010000002.1:0-15713 GCA_964605055.1 uncultured Caulobacterales bacterium
TTAGTCGCGTGCGGCAAGAGTCTTGACCCGCATTTGTCCTTCGTGACGCGATGCTGCGCATCGCTCCTCAGGACGAAGGAGACATAAATCAGTCTTCACCCTGAGGAGGGCCGACAGGCCCCTCACGAAGGGCGAAGGCAGTGTCGCTCGTTAGCGAAATGCGCCAGTCGCCGTCAGACGTTCTTTCGGTTAGCGATCAAATCGTCGACGACCGATGGGTCGGCCAGCGTCGAGATATCTCCAAGGGCTGCAAAATCGTTCTCGGCGATTTTGCGCAGGATGCGCCGCATGATCTTGCCGGACCGTGTCTTCGGTAGTCCGGGGGCGAACTGAATGACGTCGGGCCGGGCGATGCCGCCAATTTCCTCGCGAACCCAGTCGCGCAACGCCGCCGCCAGATTATCGCTCGGCGCTTCTCCGGCCATCAGCGTCACGTAGGCGTAAACGCCCTGGCCCTTGAGATCGTGCGGATAGCCGACGACGGCCGCTTCGGCGACTTTGTCATGTGCGACAAGGGCGCTTTCGATTTCAGCCGTACCGAGACGATGGCCTGAGACGTTAAGAACGTCGTCAACGCGCCCTGTGATCCACCAGTAACCGTCTTCGTCGCGACGCGCGCCGTCGCCGGTGAAATACTTGCCTTTGTAGGTCGTAAAGTAAGTGTCGATAAACCGTTGATGGTCGCCATAGACAGTACGCATCTGGCCCGGCCATGAGTCGGCCAGTACGAGATTGCCGCTCGCCGCCCCCTCAACAGTTTTTCCCTCTGCGTCAACGAGTTCGGGTCGCACGCCGAATAATGGCTTTGCGGCCGAGCCAGGTTTCAGAGTCGTCGCGCCCGGCAAAGGGGAAATGAGCGCGCCGCCCGTTTCGGTCTGCCACCAGGTGTCAACGATCGGGAGCCGTCCGCCGCCAACAACGCGATGGTACCAAAGCCAGGCTTCCGGATTGATCGGTTCCCCAACGGTTCCGAGGAGGCGCAGCGATGATAGGTCGTGTTTTTTCACAGGCGCATCGCCTTCGCGCATCAGGGCGCGAAGCGCCGTTGGCACCGTGTAGAAAATATTGACCTGGTGCTGCTCGCACACCTGCCAGAAGCGTGAAGCGTCAGGCCATGTCGGCACGCCCTCGAACATCAACGTCGTCGCGCCATTGGCGAGCGGTCCGTAGACGATATAGGTGTGCCCCGTCACCCAGCCCACATCCGCCGTGCACCAGAATATTTCGCCCGGGCGATAATCAAAAACCGCCTCGTGGGTGAAGGATGCGTAGACGAGATAGCCGCCGGTCGTATGGAGCACGCCCTTGGGCTTGCCGGTCGATCCCGACGTGTAAAGAATGAACAGCGGATCCTCGGCCCCCATGGGTTCGGCCGGACAGTCAGGCGAAACGTCTTCGCGCGCTTCGTCCCACCACAGGTCTCGCCCATAGACGACACCTAAATCAGCGCCGGTGCGTCGCACGACGAGAACGAGATGCACATCCGGCTGATCGCGAAGGGCCTCATCAACATTCGACTTCATCGGGATGCGCTTGCCGCCGCGCACGCCCTCATCGGCGGTGATCACGGCCTTGGCCCCGCAGTCGGCGATGCGGCTTGCAAGCGCGTCGGCGGAGAAACCGCCGAACACGACCGAATGCACAGCCCCGATGCGCGCGCAGGCGAGCATGGCCACCGCCGCCTCCGGAATCATCGGCATGTATATGACCACGCGGTCGCCGCGATTGACGCCGCGCGCTTTCAGAATATTCGCCATCCGGCAGACGTCGGCGTGCAACTCGGCATAGGAGATATGCCGCGTTTCCGTCGCCGCATCGCCCTGCCAGATGATTGCGGTGTCGTTTGCGCGCTGCTCAAGGTGGCGGTCGACGCAGTTGTGGCAGGCGTTCAGAAGGCCGTCCTCATACCAACGAATGCGAAAGTCTGACGGATCGAACGATACGTCTTTCACCTTCGAGAAAGGTCGCGCCCAGTCAAGTCGTTGCCCGGCCGCCGCCCAGAAAGCCTCGGGATCGGCTATTGATTGCTGATATTCGCTCTCGTACCGGGCTTCATCGTAGCGGGCTCGGGCGATCCACTCGGTGGGCGGCGGGAAGGCGTCAGGCATGTGGTCGACCTCTAGCAGATTTTGCGGGCGAAGTTGGCGCGAGGCGTTAGCGCTTCGCGAGACGGATGCATGGTACTGAACTTGTCGCCGGTTTCAAATTACCGCGAACGGCGCTCGGGCAAAGTTTCGCTCAGCGCACCGCGTACAACGCGCACGGCTCGAGTTTTTCCGCCGTTGGCGCGAGACCGGCATAATCGAGATGGCGTTCGCGTGGCGCAAAGACAGCCGAAGCCAGAGCAAATGCTTCGCTCGCATAAATCCGGCCAGGCGTCGTGATAGGCTTGTTAGCGGTGGTGACAAAAGCGGCCGCCAGGTCGGCCTTGCGGCTAACGACGCCAACATCGAGGTAGATGCGGGCCGATTGCGGCCAAGCGCTGCGCGCGAGGCTTCGCGCCGCCGCCCATGCTTCGTCAACGTCGTCGAAAACAGCCATATCGAGGCCATCTGCATGCGCGGTTCCATGAAATTTCAGATTCAGGTCGCGGGCAATTTGCGCGCGCGCGTCGCCGGGCGCAGCGACAGCCAATGCGAAAGCGATGCGCTCTGCTTCCCCCGTCGAGTTTGCGGCTTCGTTCCGCATAGGAGGCCAGTCGTCTTCGACGATAATAGCTGACAGACCAGCGCTGCGCCATAAATTGGCATTATAGGCGCTGACGGACGAATTGTCGTTTTGTTGTTGTCTCCGGGCGCCGAAAATGCCGATTACACTGGCGGTCAGTTGTCCCGCGTGTCGGACGGCGCGGCCCATGGCGCATGCCGCGCCAAGCCTGAACGCCGCCTCGCATGGGACGGTAGTGCGGTTCCATTCGACCGACTGAGCGGCGCGCACGCAATCGGCAAACCGGCGCTCCCATTCGTCGCCATAGCCCTCGATCGAGGATTTCAGGAATGTTTCCAGCGGCAAGGGTAAATGGACATGCAGGCGTATGTCGGCTTCAAGCGCCGCCTCCGCAATCACAATATCGGCGCCGCAAGCCAGCGCGCCGAAGGCGGCGCTGACGCGGCGGGTACGGAAAATCGCGTCCGCTTCCTGCCGGATGCGCGCAAGAGCGGCTGCGGAATTAAAGCCGTCCGTGGCGAGCGGACCGGAGAAGAACAGCACATCCGGTTGCGGTGCGTGCGCCTCAATCCACGCTTCGTCAATTCCGGCAGCTTTTCCCAGCCGCCGCAGTTGACGGCGCGTGGATGATTTTTTTCCGGGGGTTACGTCATGGGTCGCAAGCGCTGCGCGCAAGAGCCTTGCTGCATCGTCGCGCTTTCCGGCGATAAGAGCGCACTCGGCTCGGGTGGCGCGCACCCAATAGGTTTCTTCATCAGTGTCGAGATCGGCGCTTTCCTTTTCAACCTCGGCTTCCGCAGCGGACGCCAACGCCAGCGCACGCTCGCGATCGCCGAGAATGGCAAAACATGCGGCGGCGTTAATGGCCGCGTAGTAGCCGCCCGCCTCGCGAAAGGCATTTTCATAATCGACTGCAGCCTGGGCGAGCAGGTCGGGCAGCGGCGCATCTTCAGAGCCCGAATACGCCAGATCGCGTAAGAGTCGCGGCCGCAGGCAGAGGATCTCTGCGTCCCTGCGGGCCTCGTTGAGTTTCCAGTCATTGAAGATTTGCAATGCCTCGGTCGCGGCGCCAGCCCGCGCTGTCGCCAGTACGGCGCGATGCTGGAAGCGTAAATCTTTCGGCGCCCGCTTGACGCCCTCAAGGGCAAGATCGAGCGCTTCCTGATTGAGACCATGATCGAGCAGAACGTCGATTTCCCACAGGCGGTCGTGCTCTGGTAACTCTGGATCCGTCGCCCGGTCTCGAGCGCTGAGGTGACGCAGCCGGTTGCGATTACGGACGATCAGCTCGCCGTTCTTAGTGCTGAAGATCATGCCGGAGCGCTGCCAGATCGACAGGATGCGATTAACGTATTCACGCGCGACGCCGAGCATCTGCGCGAGTTGAGTTTGCGGTATCGGCCCCAGATTAGCGGTTGGTCGCCAGTCGTCGCGATTGTTTATGTCGGCCAAGTCGTCAAGCAACCGCGCCAGACGCACTTCAAGCGGCGTCGTCAGCGCCCGCGCGTGCAGCGCCATCAGGTTCGTCAGTCGATCGCGGAGCTCGAGCGCAATCGCGATCGTCAGAGTCTCCGACCGGTCCCTTATCCTTGACACTGCCGCGACAGGAATGGCGATGGTTGCAACGTTTGTGACGGCGCGCAGGCGAGGCGGCGCGGTCGGTTTGTTTCCTTGCCTATCGCGACTCAAGAGCTCCGGCGAAGAAATGCCCAGAACGGCGCCGCGGCCATGCAGTCCGCACATGATGAGCGCGCCGTCAGGGCCGGCGTAAAGTTCTGCGACAGCGCCGGACTCGATGAGATAGAGTTCCGGGCCTTTGCCTTTCGCGGGCGCGGCGAGCCGGCCACGCTCGATGACATATCGCCGCGCGCTGCGGACGAGTTCGCCAATGTCGTCATCGTTTTCGCCCGCAAACAGCCGCGAAGATTTGATCAGGCTCGCGGCGTAGGCTCGATCGGCGTCAGTCGTAAGCTGCATTGCGGTCTCCCCTGAGACGCAAGCGCTGCGTCAGCGCCGCACGGGTGCGAGCAATGGTTGTAGCGCCAACGAGGCGGGCTCGCCACTGCGTGCTAGAACCAATTTCGGACTAACAGACGCCGCGGTCAGGCAGCGGGCGCCCGCTGTGTGCGCCTGGGCGCCTCGGCCTCGCGGGCAATCTCAGGCGCGAGACCCCGGTCGGTTCCAAAGGCTTCGTCCCAGAATCGGAAATAGAGCCCGTAATTCGCGCTGTAATTCGTGTGGTGCACGTTGTGGTGGCTAGCCGAGATCAGCAATTTACCGAGCGGTCCTTCTGTCACGAAGCGAGGGAGAATTTCCCAGCCCGCATGATTCGCCACGCTGCAATAGGTCATGAAGATCAAGAGGAACATCACCGCGCCGACGTGGACCGGGATGAAAAAGGCGACCACAGGCAGAAGCCATGCGGAGATGATTGCTTCCCATGGATGAAACGAAAAGGCTGCCCAAGGAGTCGGTTGGCGCGACCGGTGATGGGTCAGATGCATCGCCTTGAATAGCTTTGGATGGTGCATCCAGCGATGGGTCCAATAGAAATAGGCGTCGTGGATTATCAGATAGATAAGTATGCTGACGGGCACATAGACCCATCCCGCCAGCCCATCGATCGATGAATAGATCGCTGTCCCGCCGCCTTTCCAGGCCTCCAGCACAAACGCGCCGGGGAGGGCGTAAATTGCCGAGGAGGCGAGCGACATCATCACTTCATGTCGGACGATATCGCTGCTTGGCTTCTGGGGGGCGAGGCGGCGCGCCGAGACTTTTGACGCGGGGCGACCCCAAAGCAGCCAGTAGAATACGCCGGCCACCACGAAATAGCGCGCCCAGATGATGGCGGTCAGTTGGCCATAGGTCTCGATGAAAGCGCCGAATGTCACATTCGCCCCGCGGCAGTTTCCAAATCAGAGATCATCGCCTAAGACGGTCGAGAAGTCTTGTCCATGTGGCGGCCCCGTTGAACACCTTGCCTGTCGTCGATGTCGCAATTGCCGGCGGGGGCCTTTCCGGGGCCCTCATAGCTTTGCGATTACGCCAGCGCCGCCCGGATATATCCTTGGCGATGGTCGACCGTCAGGAGACGATTGGCGGCAATCATACCTGGTCGTTCCATGAGACGGATATCTCTCCCGCGGCGCTTGAGTGGGTCTCGCCGCTGATAAGCTATCGATGGGACTCGCAATCGGTGCTGTTTCCTTCCCATTCACGGACATTCCGGCAAACCTATCTTTCGATCCTTTCGGAAAGGCTGCACACGGTCGCTGCGCCAATTCTTGGCTCATCCGTTTATGCGGGCCGGGAGATCGTCGCCCTAGATCAGGGATCGATCACGCTGGCGGGCGGCGAGACGATCCGCGCCAAGGCGGTGATTGACGCCCGGGGCGACCAGCGCAGCAGCCGCATCGTGCTCGGTTTCCAAAAATTCGTTGGACAGGAACTGCGCTTCGCCGAACCCCATGGCCTTGCCGGACCAATCATCATGGACGCAACCGTGCCGCAGGAAGACGGGTATCGGTTTATCTATGTATTGCCGTTCGACGATCGCACCGCGCTCGTTGAAGACACCCGCTACGCCGATGGCGCAGCTCTTGTGCAAGATGACCTACGCCGGGGCGTTCAGGCTTACTGCGCCGACCGCGGCTGGAAGATTGAGGCCGTGCTACGTGAGGAGGAGGGCGTTTTACCGATTGCGCTAGCGGGCGACATAGAGGCTTTTCTAGACGAAGGCCCGGCTGGCGTTGCCCGCGCCGGAATGCGGGCGGGGCTGTTTCACCCGCTGACCGGGTATTCCCTTCCAGACGCGGTTGCGCTCGCCGACGCTATAAGCGCCGAGCGCGACCTTTCAGGCGTTTCGCTCCACCGCCTGACGCGGGCTCATGCCGTGTCGCGGTGGCGCGAGCGCGGGTTTTATCGCATGTTATGCCGGTTTCTCTTTGATGCGGCGGAGCCGCACGAACGGTATAAGGTGCTGCAGCGCTTCTATCGGTTGTCGCAGCCACTGATCGAAAGATTTTACGCCGGCGTATCGCCTTTGCGCGATCAGGCGCGCATCCTTGTTGGCAAGCCGCCCGTCCCCGTAAGCCGGGCGATCGGTTGCCTCGACGAGGCAAGATGGCGCCGGTCGCTCGTATAAAGATTTCACAGGGAGAGCCCATGACGACGGCGGCGGTGATTGGTTCTGGATTCGGCGGGCTGGCGCTGGCGATACGGCTTCAGTCTGCTGGCATTGCAACGACTTTGCTCGAACGGCGCGATCGGCCGGGCGGCAGAGCCTATGTTTACGAACAGGACGGGTTCACCTTCGACGCTGGACCGACGGTTATCACTGATCCGACTGCGCTTTATGAGTTGTTCGAGCTCTCCGGACGCAAACTGTCCGACTACGTCGAGCTCTTGAACGTCGATCCGTTCTACCGGTTGCACTGGGAGGATGGCTATTCCTTCGACTATTGCAGCGACGAGGCGACGCTGCTCGATCAGATCCGAAAGAAAAATCCGTCAGACGCGGACGGCTACGTCCGCTTCCACAAATACGCCGAGGAGGTTTTTCACGAGGGCTATGAGAAGCTCGGCGCGGTTCCATTCCTCAGCTTCTGGTCAATGATCCGCGCAGCGCCGCAGCTTGCGATGCTGCAAAGCTATCGCAGCGTCTATGACCGGCTGTCGGATTTTGTCCGCGATCCGCAGTTGCGGCAGGCATTTTCGTTTCACACCCTGCTTGTGGGCGGCGACCCATTCAAAACCTCTGCGATATACGCGTTGATCCACGCGCTTGAGCGAAAATGGGGCGTTTGGTTTCCGCGCGGCGGCACAGGCGCGCTGATCGCTGGCATGGTAAAGCTATTCGAAGATCTCGGAGGCACGTTCCGTCTCAACGCGGACGTTTCCGAGATAACCGTTGAGTCAGGATCAGTACGCGAAGTGATCTGCTCGGATGGATGGCGTGGCCGCTTCGATGCAGTCGCCTCAAACGCCGATATCGTCCACACCTATGAAAAACTGCTCGGACGCTCGCCCCGCGGGGCCGACATGGCGCGGCGCCTGAAAGGCAAGCGCTTCTCCAATTCCTTGTTTGTAGCGTATTTTGGGCTGAAGAAGAAACATCCTCAGCTCGCGCACCATTCAATATTGTTCGGACCTCGTTATCGGGAGCTGATATCGGATATCTTTTCCGGGCCCGATCTCCCCGAAGATTTCTCGCTGTACCTGCACCGGCCGACGGCAACCGATCCTGCGCTCGCACCGGAAGGCTGCGATGCATTCTACGTCCTTTCGCCCGTGCCGAACCGCGGCAAGGCCGACATCGACTGGGCGGTCGAAGGGCCGAAATACGCTCAGCGCATCTACAAATATCTCGAAGAGCGCTATATTCCCGGTTTGTCGGAAGATCTCGTCACGCAACGGATCTTTACGCCTGCGGACTTTACGACGGAGTTGAACGCCCACCTTGGCTCGGCGTTTTCAATCGAGCCGATCCTCACTCAATCGGCCTATTTCCGCGTGCACAACCGCGACGATCAAATCCCCAATCTCTATTTCGTTGGCGCAGGAACGCATCCGGGGGCCGGGATACCTGGCGTCGTCGGTTCCGCCAAAGCAACGGCGAGCCTTATGCTCGATGACCTCGCGGCGGCGTACCGGCCGCAAGCCGCGGAATAGCGTGCAGAGCCTCGGGCAGCCCTTGAGCCGTGAGGCTCTGTCCGCCTACAGCGAGGCGACGATTGCGGGCGGCTCAAATAGTTTCGCGCTTGCCTCGTTGTTCTTCGAATCGGAAATGCGCCGGGACGCGCAGATGCTTTATGCATGGTGCCGTCGCTGCGACGACGTGATCGATGGTCAACATCTGGGCGGAGACGCGCCGGATGCGCTGATGACCAGCGATGAGCGTCGGCGATTGCTTGAGGAGCTTCGCCGACTGACGGCGCGAAGCCTCACGGGAGAGCCCACAGGGGACCCGGCCTTCGATTCGTTTGCAGAAGTCGCCGCGCGTCATCAATTGCCCGTTCAGTACGCAAATGATCTGCTCGACGGGTTCGAATTCGACATAGACGCCGCGACCTACGCCACTATCGGCGATACGCTCCGCTATTGTTACGGCGTCGCGGGCGTCGTCGGCGTCATGATGGCCATTGTCATGGGGGTCGATCGTCACGACGAGGAGACCCTTGATCGGGCGTGCGATTTAGGGCTTGCATTCCAACTCACCAATATCTGCCGGGACGTCATTGACGATGCGCGCGCCGGTCGGATTTATCTCCCGCTTGATCTACTCGCGCGGGAAGGCGCGCCGGCTGATCCGGCTACGCTCCTTGATCCGGCCCAGCGAGAGAAAGTCTGGCGCTGCGCCGTGCAGGTGTTGGATGTGGCGGAGGCTTACTATGCTTCCGCGACAGATGGCGTGCGTCGCCTGCCGCCACGTGCGGCGGCGGCCATTGCCGCAGCCCGCAATGTCTACCGCGACATTGGCAGAAGGATCCGCGAAGGCGGACCGTCTGCGTGGGATCGGCGCATTACGACGTCGGGACGACGCAAAATGGCGCTTGCCTCGCTTGGTTGCGTCACCGGCATTTCGGCTTCCGTTGCATTGAAAAGCAAACCTGCCGCACCCCGGGCGGGACTATGGAGCCGCTCGGCGCTTACGACGCCTGCGTCGTAATTCCAGCGCCCGGCGCCCGGCGCTTTATGCCTTCGGTTTCCTGCAGCATGCGCTTTAACCGTTGCGGAGAAGGGGCGAAGATGAAACCGAATGAAACGCAACCTTCTTTTGATTCAACCGCGTGATGGAGCCGGTGCGCCTGAACGACCCGCGCGAGATACCCTTTCTTGGGGCGCAGGCCTACGTCTATCCGACGGTGCACAAGCACGTCGTGAAAAAAGAAATAAATAGCGCCGTAGAGGAAAATCCCGACGCCCGCCGCCAGCGCCGGTAGCCAATAGTTCACGCCAATATAAATCAGCGCGATGGACGGCAGCGAGAATATGACCGCGAACCAGTCATTTCGCTCAAACGCGCCGCTTCGCGGCTCATGGTGCGAGCGATGCAGCGACCAAAGCCAGCCATGCATGACATAGCGATGCGTGATCCACGCAACGGCCTCCATGATCAGCACCAGCGCCGCCGCTATGGTGATAAACGATAAGATACCCATACTCACTACCTAGCAAATTCCGCCATTGCCGACGATGCGGCGTTTACGAGCGATCGGCCGAAAGGGATGACCGGCGCCCTAACCCTTCATGCGTTAGCACTAAGCGCCCGCGCACCCGCTAAATGGGCGACCACGAGCAACGCCAGACCCATAACCGCCAAAAGTCCCGCTGGCGCAAGCGCCGCCTCGGCGCCGCCGCCCGCCCAAAGGGCTGCCCCAAAGGCGTCAATTCCGAGCCCGTTCGGGGTCCAGTCCCCAATCGCGGCAATTTGCGGCGGCATCAGGAATTTCGGCGCCATTGAGCCGCCAATGGCGGCCAGGATCAGCGCGACGACCGTGCCGACGGCGTGGGCCTGCGCTCGGGAACTGCACAGCGTTGTAATCGCAAGCGTCAACCCGGCCGCGCCGATTGCCGCCCCAATGCTGGCGAGCGCAAGCGCCAGCGGCGCATACCCTAGATTGACGCCGAAGATAATTGCCGCCGCCGCAAGTATGACGGCAATTTGCGCGACGCCCTGCAACGCAATGAATACGAACCGGGCGTCGATCAGGGGATGTATCCCCGAAGGCGAGGCGGCAATGCGTTCGATAACGCCGGCGTCGCGCTCCTCATGCAGCGATAATGCCGTTTGAAATCCCGACAGGATCAGGAACAACATCGCGACCCCAGCCGCATAATAGGCGGCCATGGGCGCATCAACATTGACGGGGTTGACGAAAACGCGCGTTGCGGCCTCGTCCGACGCTGCGTCCGGCGCCAATCGGGCAAGGGCGCTTTCGAGCACGACTGCTGGCGCCTCGCGCGTCGCTTCGGCGAAAATCTCGAAACGCGGCGCAGCAGTCTGATTCGGCCGCAGGATGGCGAGGCCTGCTGCGACCCGTCCGGACCGAACTTCGTCCGCGAGACCTTCGACCGTCTGTACGCGGGTGACCCCGGTAATCTGCGGCGACTGCTGGAGGCCGAGCGCCAGAGCTTCAGCGACTGGGTCGGCGTCAACGTAGAGCGCGACGCGTAGGGAAAAATCCCCTCCCGCCGCCGAGGCGAAAACCGCAGCGAATATTGCATAGATGAATACGGGAAGCAGAAATGTCAGCGCGAATGCTGCCCGGTCGCGCCAAAGCCCTAAGGTCATGGCCCATAGCATTGCCCTTCTCATGGTTGCGGCCGGAGCGAGGGCTCCGCTGCAAGGCGCGCTGCAACAGCGTCCGCCAGCGTCGGTGCGTGCGCTTCGATCGAGACGACCTCCGCGCCGCTTGCGGTAAGTTTCGCGGCGAGGTCGGCAATTACTCCGTGTGAGGCAGCGCGACCGCGCCAGCTTCCCGGGGCATGCTCGCGGTATCCTGCCCGTTCCAGGATAGCCACATCACCTGTCCGGACTTCAATTCTGACGGCGAGCCCGCCGGGGCTCCATGTTTCTTTCAGTGTGATCGGCGATGCCGTTTCAATGAGCCGGCCGTCTGACATGATGGCGACCTGATCCGCCAGCTGATCGGCCTGATTGAGGTCATGCGTCGTCAGCAAAATGGCGAAACCTTCCGCACGCAGGGATAGGCAGACCTCGGCGATGCATTCATTGGCCTGCGGATCGAGCGCAGCCCCAGGTTCATCGAGAATTATAAGCGCCGGACGATGCACCATCGCCGATGCGATATTGATGCGCTGCCGGACGCCCCCGGACAACCTTCCCGCGCGGCGATCAGCAAAATCCTCAAGCTGCATGAGCGATAAAGCCTGCCGAGCCGCCTCACGGGCATCCGCCGTCGTCATGCCCCACTGCCGCGCGAAGAAAACCACGTTCTCGAAAGCTGTCAGGCGATCAAGAAGGGCAGGGCGTTGCGGCGCCACGCCAAGACATCGCCGAGCCTGCGGATCGCGCCAACGCGCGCCGGCGAGGGTGATCTCGCCGGCGGCAACCGGCAGTCGGTCGCAGATAGCCTTCAGAAGGGTTGTTTTTCCGGCGCCATTCGGCCCGACAAGCGTGGTGATCGATCCGCGATCCAGACGCAGGCTCACATCACGCAAAGTCGGCGGCGCAAGGCGGTCGGCCGCATAACGGACAGTGATCGATCGAACATCGAGCGGGTATAAGGCTGGCGGCGGCGTCGCCAGCGGCGGGCCTGATGACATCGGCTGGTTGGCCGGAGGCCCGGCCAATGTTTTATCGACTTGCGTCAAGGGAGAACTCAACAAAGGCGCATCAGCTCGTCAATGCGCGGAACTTCTCTCCTATGAGGCGGGAAAGCTCTGCAAGCGGGGCGCGTTCGCGCACGGCCGCGCCTTCTGCGATTTCGATTGATCGCTCAAGCCACCGCGTAGCGGACCGGCGCGCGCCGTCCTGGCCAAGAAGGCTGACGACCGTCGACTTGCCTGTATCCTGATCGACGTCCTTGCCTGCCGTTTCCTGCGTGCAAAAGGTATCAATGACGTCGTCGAAAGCCTGATAAGCAAGGCCAAGCGCGTTGCCGTAACGCGACATCGCCGCGACGGTTTCCGCGTTGGCGCCCGCGAGTTCCGCTCCGATGGCGGCGGCGGCGGCGAAAAGCACGCCTGTCTTTTCCGTATGCCGCTGTTCCATTTCTTTCAGAGATAATTCCGGCGCACGCGCGCAACTGATGTCGCGCTCCTGCCCGCCGGCGAGCCCTTCAAGACCGACCGCGCTCGCAAGGTGCGCGATTGCGCGCACTTTCTGATCCGCTTCGCCGGTTGGGGCGAGGGCGATCACGCGATAGGCCTCGTTCAGCAAGGCAATCGCCGCAAGAAGGCCGGTTCCCTCTCCAAAGACTACATGCGTCGCGAGATTGCCCCGGCGCAGGTGTGCGTCGTCCATCGCCGGAAGGTCATCCATGATGAGCGATGCGGCATGGATCATTTCAACGGCGCAGGCCGCGTCAAGCGCGTCCTCAGCTTCCCCGCCGCATTGTTCACAAGCGAGGAGCGTAATGATCGGACGAAGCCGCTTGCCCGGGGACAGAAGCCCATGGCGAACGGCGCAGCTCAGACGACTCTCGTGCTTGGCTTCCTGAAAAAATTCGGCGAGCCGAGCGTCTACCTGACGGCGCATGCCATCAAGCCTTTCCGGGGAAAGCACTCGGGGTGACGCAGCGTCGTGCTGTTCTCGCAGCATTTATCAAAACCCCCGGACCAGACGCGACATTCTAGTCGAAGTGTGCACAATTCGATCGCCCATGCAAACCCGCCATCGCATGGCGAGGGGCGGTTAAACTCCCAAATAACCACCCGATTTAAGATAATTAACAATCACTTCGGCGGCTTCTTCGGCTTTGATGCGCGAAGTGTCGAGATCAAGGTCAGGGCTTACAGGGGCCTCGTAGTTGGAATCGATGCCGGTGAAGTTGACGATTTCCCCCCGGCGCGCCTTGGCGTAGAGACCTTTGACGTCACGCCGTTCGCATTCTTCTATTGGCGTAGAGACGTAGATTTCTAAAAACTCCCCCGAATCGAATAACTCGCGCGCCATACGCCGCTCGCTGGCGAAAGGCGAAATGAAAGATATCAGCACGATCAGCCCGGCGTCGACCATTAGCCTCGCGGTCTCCGCCACGCGGCGGATGTTTTCGACCCGGTCGGCGTCCGTGAAGCCGAGATCCTTATTCAAGCCATGGCGAACATTGTCGCCATCGAGAATGTAGGTGTGCCGCCCCAGATCGTGGAGCCGTTTCTCGACGAGGTTTGCGACGGTCGATTTCCCTGACCCGGATAGCCCCGTGAACCACAACGCGCAGGGGCGCTGGTGCTTTTGCTCAGCCCGCAGCGACTTGTTTACGTCAAGGCTTTGCCAGTGAACGTTCTGGGCGCGTCGCAGAGAATGAGCGATCATGCCGGCTGCGACGGTCGCGTTCGTCTGCCGGTCGATGATGACGAACGAACCTGTCTGGCGCACGGATTTGTACGGATCGAACGCGATCGGTCGGCCTGTGGAAAGATTGCAAAACCCAACCTCGTTCAGATCAAGCGTCTTGCCGGACTGCTTGTCGAGCGTGTTGACATTAATCTTGTGTTTGATCTCCGTAATCGTCGCCGGGACAGTTATATTGCCGGTCTTCAATACGTATTGTCGTCCGGGGAACATCTCATCGTCGTGCATCCACAACAGGTGCGCAGCGAACTGGTCAGTCTGTTCGGCCGGCGCGTCGCCTCCGCAGATAATGTCGCCGCGGCTGATGTCGATCTCGTCCTCAAGCGTCAGCGTGACAGCCTGATCCGGGCGCGCCTCGGCGAGATCGCCATTCTGGGTGACGATGCGCCGGATTTTCGAGCGACGTCCCGAGGGCGCCACCACAATGTCATCTCCCGGCTGGATGACGCCGCTCGCGACGGTGCCGGCAAAGCCGCGAAAATCAAGGTCGGGACGATTGACCCACTGCACCGGAAACCGGAACGGGCCAGCGCTTCGTTCCGCAGCGACATCGACTGTCTCGAGATAGGGCAGAAGCGCTGGCCCTTTGTGCCAGCGGGTGTGGGCGCTTTTCTCAACGATGTTGTCGCCTTCAAGCGCGGAAATGGGTATGCAGACGATCGATTGGAATCCAAGCGGCGCGGCAAATTCCCGATAGGCGTTCTCGATCGCGTCGAAGGTCTCTTGTGAATAGTTTACGAGGTCCATCTTGTTGATGGCGACGACGATGTGCCGGATGCCGAGCAGCGATGCGATGAAGGAATGCCGACGCGTCTGCTTCAACATGCCCTGACGCGCGTCGACAAGAATAACGGCGAGGTCGGCGGTCGACGCGCCGGTCGCCATGTTGCGCGTATACTGCTCATGCCCGGGCGTGTCGGCGACGATGAACTTGCGCCGTTCCGTCGAGAAAAACCGATAGGCGACGTCGATCGTGATGCCCTGTTCACGTTCGGCGGCGAGACCATCGACCAGAAGCGCAAAATCGATGCGCTCACCTTGAGTGCCCGATTTTTTGGAGTCGCGCTCCAACGCCGCGAGCTGATCGTCGTAAATGAGCTTGGTGTCGTAAAGGAGGCGGCCAATGAGCGTCGACTTGCCATCATCGACGCTGCCGCAGGTGATAAACCGCAGCATCGATTTGCGTTCATGGCTCTCGAGATAGGCGATGACGTCGTCAGCAGCAGTAGCGGCGGCGTGGGTCATGGTAGGGGCTGCTCTGTTGGGGGCTTGGGATTGGGAAATAGGGATTTGTTGGTCAAGGCGGATTGGATGGCCTCGAAGGCTTGAGGTTTTCCCATCTGTTCAACCTTTGAACGCGCTGCGAAAAGAGCGTTCATCATGGCTGGATCGGTATCGCTGAACCAATCAGGTCGCGCCAACACTAACCACGTCCTGAATGCAATGAGGACGTCGGTCTTCGTACCACCTAACGCGAGAAAGGCGTGAATTGAGATCAGAATCCAGAAAAGTACGCTTGTTTCGTCGATCTTGTGGTCCGTTTGTGCGTCACGCTCGGCGTGCTTAAGCATATTGTATTTCTGGCGGAATAGATCCCGCGCGGCCTTATGATGCTCCGGCTTGATATGCAGATTACAGAATGCCCTGATCGACCAGGCATCGACGCCGAACAACCCATCTTTAGGTTGAAGGTCTGACAAGACCGTTTCTGTGGCGCCCGCCAGGGTGAGCGCCGAGACAGGATCGTCAAATTGCAGAAACGCACGAACCGCCATCTCAAGCTGCAGTTGCACTGCTTCTAGTCTTGTGAACTGGCGCACTTGGCCATCCGTCGCTGATGACTGCCCGCCTCCAGTCCGCGCCCTGTCCGCTTCTGGTTCCAATTCCCTGATCCCTATGCCCAATTACCTACCCGGACAGGCTGCGTCGCAAGCCCGTCAGCATACGACCAACCTCCTCGACGCGCGCCAGCAGGTCGTTGACGCGCGGTGCGGGAGCCAGACCG
>CAZSBU010000002.1:15723-34299 GCA_964605055.1 uncultured Caulobacterales bacterium
TCCAGCGTCAGCAACAGCAGCGTCTCCAGTTCTGCTGCCGATCCGCGCGCGATGCTGACGAAATTAGCGTAGTCCTTGCGGGTTCCACGGGCATTTCCCTCAGCGATGTTGGCGGGTATAGAAATTGCTGCGCGAACAAGCTGTGCATTCATTCTGTATTCTTCTCTTTTCGGTAGGATATCAGTCAGGCGATATACCTCGCGCGCGAGATCCATAGCCTTCCGCCAGACCGTCAGGTCGCGATGCGATCGGACGGGAGCATGGTCATCCATCGAACGCCCCTCCCAATCCCAACTACCAAATCCCAAGTCCCTAAAAATACCCTTCCTGCTTCTTCTTCTCCATCGAGGCGGCCTGATCATGATCAATGACGCGGCCCTGACGCTCTGACGTCGTCGTCAACAGCATTTCCTGAATAATCTCCGGCAACGTGGAAGCAGTGGATCGCACGCCCCCGGTGAGCGGATAGCAGCCCAGCGTTCGAAAGCGGACCATTTCCAGTTTCGGCTTTTCGTCTTTTGCAAGCGGCATCCGGTTGTCGTCGACCATGATCAGCGCGCCATCTCGCTCGATAACCGGTCGCTCCGCCGCAAAATAGAGCGAGGGCAGATCAATGTCCTCGCGCAAAATATATTGCCAGATGTCGAGTTCGGTCCAGTTCGACAGCGGAAAGACGCGGATCGACTCGCCTTTCGAAATGCGCGCGTTGTAAATGTTCCAAAGTTCCGGCCGCTGATTTTTGGGGTCCCAACGATGGTTTGCGGAGCGGAAAGAAAAGATGCGTTCCTTTGCGCGAGACTTTTCCTCATCGCGCCGCGCGCCGCCGAAGGCAGCGTCAAAGCCGTATTTGTCGAGCGCCTGCTTCAAAGCCTGTGTCTTCATGATGTCAGTGTGGATCTGCGAGCCATGGGTGAAAGGTCCGACGCCCTGACGCACGCCGTCTTCATTGATGTGGACGATGAGTTCAAGACCCAGTTCGCGGGCGATCCGATCTCGGAAGGAAATCATTTCCCGGAATTTCCAGGTGGTATCGACATGTAAAAAGGGGAAGGGCGGCCGGGATGGATAAAAAGCTTTCAGCGCAAGGTGCAGCATGACGGCCGAATCCTTGCCGACGGAATAGAGCATCACCGGATTTGACGCTTCGGCTGCCACCTCCCGCATGATGTGGATCGACTCTGCTTCCAGCCGGTCAAGATGGGTCAGGGCGCCATCTGGTTTCGCCATTACGGTCTGGGGCGCCGGCGTCGGACGTTCGCGCTCCAATTCGGTCAGCCGCGCTTGCGCGGCTTCGAGCGTCTTTAAAGTGACCTGGCCGCCAGCTTTCAGCCGGGCGAGCCCTTTGCCGTCGTTAAATATCTTGCGCGAGACTGTGGATAGGGAGAGGTCGCAAGCGACCGCGAGGCGTTCTGCACGGGCAAGCAACTCGTCAATTTGTGACATCGTGGGATCAATCCCCTTATCTCAGCCGAATTTCGGCGGTTCGTACCGCTCTTTAATTCAATCACCAAAGGTTCTGAACAATTTGCTTCGGAAATCAAGGGAATTGTCCCACGGGAGGTGAAGTTCACATCCTCCTTGACAATTTATCGGTCAAGTCTGATATTTCTGTCATGACAGAAATTACAAACCATAAGGTGATGATCCGGCCCGCCGTCGAACGCTTCATTTTGCATTGGGGCGACATGGGCGGGCAGTGGGGCGTCAATCGGTCGGTAGCGCAAATTCACGCACTGCTGCTCGTCGCTGACCGGGCGCTGACGGCGGATGAAATTGCGGACGCGCTCGGCCTTGCCCGCTCCAATGTCTCGAACTCGTTGAAGGAGCTAGCTGCCTGGGACCTCGTTCGCCGCAAACCAGTCATGGGCGACCGGCGCGACTACTATGAAGCCGAAGGCGATGTATGGGAGATGGCGACCCGCATCGTCGCCATGCGCAAGGCGCGTGAGATCGATCCGGCCGCAGCCGTTCTGAAACGGTGCCTCGACGAAGCGAAAAATGATCCTGCGATCAGTTCAAGCGCAGTGTCACGACTTACGGAGCTTCAGGACCTCGTCGACACGCTGAACGACTGGTACGCGCAGATGAACGCGGTGCCGAAGTCGACCCTGATCCAGCTCATGCGCATGGGCTCGCGCGCTGTTGAGTTGTTAAAGCCAATCCTGAAAAAGAAGCCAGAATAAAGGAGGCCTTTATGTCTTATACTGACGTTCTCGAGCTAGGCCGGACGAAAACGGAGATCAAAGGAGGAATGACCGCCGCTGCGCAAGCGCTTGCCTATCTCGGCGCTGCGCCGTTGCTCGCCGGGGCGCTTATTGCCGTCGCCGGCGCTGATGACCTCGCCATTCGGGCGCGAGAAGCAATGATTGTCTACGGCGCCGGGCTATTGATCTTCTTCGGCGGCGTTCGCTGGGGTGTTGCGGTGATGAAGCCGGCGGGTCCCGGCATGCGCAGCCTGGTGGGCGCTTGCCTGCCGATGATCCTTGCCTTTCCAATCATGCTCGGCGGCGATCCTTACGTGCGGATGGCGGCGATCATGGCGTTGACGTTCGCCCTCTTGCTCGACGATCTGCGCGCAACAAAGACGGGGTCGGGCGCGCCGCAATGGTATCTCGGCGTCAGAACGCCGCTGACGGTGCTGATCGAGGTTGCATTTCTCGTCGCCATCGTCGCGGCGCTGCGGGCCTGAAGACCGAAAATCGCGATTGGTGTGGCCGGCGCGAATCATGTGTGGTTCGCGCCGGATTTAGATGCGAGCGCAAGTAAGCGCCTGAGCGGGGAACGGGATGGGCGCGCCGGATTTGCAGATGTGGCAGCTGGCGCTTCTAGCCGTCGCCGGCGTCGCGTCAGGATGGCTCAACGTCGTCGCGGGCGGCGGGTCTCTAATCACCGTTCCAATCATGACGTTTCTCGGCCTGCCGGGGCCAGTGGCGAACGGCACGAACCGTATCGCCATCATTGCACAGAACATCACCGCGGTCGGCGCCTTCCGCTCGCTCGGTTTTGCCGACTTTCGCCTTAGCGCAACGCTTGCCGCCGCGGCCTCAGTCGGCGCTTTTGCGGGCGCGCTGTTTGGCGCCGATCTCGACGGCGTATGGTTTGACCGTACGGTCGCTTTCACGATGATCGCGGTGATGATCCTGATGCTGACGGGCGGCGACAAGATGGGCGCTGAACCTGATGCATCGGCAAAGCCGAAAAACCTCCTGCTCGGTCACTTGCTGTTCGTGGGCGCCGGGTTTTGGGGCGGCTTCATCCAGATTGGCGTCGGGTTTCTGATGATGCCCGTTCTTTACCGGGTGATGGGTCTCGATCTGGTGCGCGTGAACATGCATAAGGTGTTCATCGCGCTTGTGTTCTCATGTGTAGCGCTCGCCGTTTTCGCGGCGAAAGTCGACATCGCATGGGTCGCCGGCGTTGCGCTGGCGTTTGGCAATGCGCTCGGCGGCTGGCTCGGCGCCAATTCAACGGTCAGCCGGGGAGCGCCCCTTATCCGCAAGGTGTTCGTTACAGCGATTGCCGCCATGGCGGTGAAGCTGCTGTTTTTCCCTTAATTGCTGCCCATGCAATGCACTGGCGGTTGAACAGCTCAAGTGGAATGCGTGGTTAATTGGTCGTCACCGTTGCCGGCTCGCGACGGATTTATAACCACCCCGCGTTAATACACGCGAACGACGATCCGTTCGGAAATCTTGGAGCGACCCATGCGATACATGGCGCCGATGCTGTCGGTAGTGAGCCTTCTTGCCGCTTTAGGAATGCTAACGGCTTGTAGCAGGGACGATGGTCCGGCCCCGCCGATCCAGGCGCCGGCGCCGCCCTCTTCGCCGCCCCCGCCGCCGCCAGCTTCTCCAGCTTCCGTCGAACGCCAGATCAATCCGCAGCAAACAAACGCGGCGATTGACAGCAACTTGGCCCCGCATGTCGTGATCAATCCGGAGCCGTCCGTAACCGCCGCCGGTCGTCTGTTCCTCATGCTGCCGGGTACGTTCGCCGTCCCCACAACCTATGAAGATGTGGTGCGCCGGGCGGCCCGTCGCGGCTATCATGCAATTGGCCTGACGTATCCAAACGAGCAGGCCGTGGGGTCTTTGTGTCCAGGATCTGGTCCGCCGGAATGCGCCGGCGCGGTGCGCCGTGAGGTTATCACGGGCGCCGACGCGAGCTCGCTCGTCTCGGTCAACGCGGCCAATTCGATCGACGGGCGACTGTCGTCGCTTCTCATCTACCTCAACGCAAATTTTCCCTCCGAAGGCTGGGGCCGTTATCTCGTAAACGGTTCAGTTGACTGGTCGCTGGTGACGGCGGCTGGCCACAGCCAGGGGGCCGGACACGCTGGCTTTATGGCGAAATTGCGCGATCTCAATCGCGTCGTCATGTTCTCCGGACCGGGCGATCCCGGCGCGTCCTGGGTCGATCTTCCGAACGTCACGCCATCGGCGCGGTCGTTTGGCTTTACTCATACTAACGATAACCTTGCGCCTCTTGCCGTTGTGAGGCGGTCATGGGAAGGGCTGGACCTTGACCTTTTTGGCCCACTGGTCAGTGTCGACGGCGCTGCGGCACCGTTTGGAGGCTCCCATCAGCTTCTCACGAGCGCGCCGCCCAATCCAAACCCGACCGGTCCTTCCGCCTCGCCGACCCACGGCGCGCCGGTCGTTGACGCGGTGACGCCGCGCGATGCTCAGGGTCGCCCAGTTTACGAGCCGGTCTGGGATTTCATCGCCTTTCCCTGAGCGGCGCCCTGAAGGAGGTTTCCACGCATGCCGAGCCGCCCGCACTCTTTGACAGGGCGGGGCGGGTCGGGCAGGAAGTCGCCTGCGAATTCACCAGAGAGAGTCCTCCATGATCACCCACGACGTGCGCGCCCATCGCTCCAAAGACAACCTGCCTCGCGAGGGCCAACTCGCCTGGAAGATCGCGGAGGTTGCCGCTGACGCTGCGCCGCTCGACAGAGACGCGACGGAAATGATCATCAACCGAGTGATCGATAATGCGGCGGTGGGCATCGCCTCGCTGAACCGTGGGCCAATCAAATCGGCGCGCGCCATGGCGAACGCCCATATGCGGCCCACGGGAGCGACGTTGTTCGGGCTGCCGCCAACTCACCGCGTCCATTGCGAATGGGCGGCGTGGGCAAACGGCACGGCGGTGCGCGAACTCGATTATCATGACACATTTCTGGCGGCGGATTATTCGCACCCGGCGGATAACATCCCGGGCGTGCTTGCCGTCGCCCAACAATGCGGCAAGTCTGGCGCCGACCTCGCGCGCGGTATCGCCGCAGCCTATGAAATACAGGTCAATCTGGTGAAGGCGATCTGCCTGCACGAACACAAGATCGACCACATTGCCCATATCGGACCGTCAGCGGCCGCAGGCGTCGGCGCGCTGCTCGGTCTGCCGGTTGAGACGATCTATCAGGCGGTGCAACAGGGGCTGCACACGACGATTACCACCCGCCAGTCGCGCAAGGGCGAGATCTCCTCGTGGAAAGCCTTTGCGCCGGCATACGCGTGTAAACAGGCGATCGAGGCGGTTGATCGTTGCATGCGCGGCGAGGGCGCGCCGAGCCCCATCTATGAAGGCGAAGATTCGGTGATCGCTTTCATCCTCAATGGGCGCACGGCGCGCGACAATGGCGCAAGCCCCTATGAGCCGACCTATCATGTCCCGCTGCCCGCTAAGGGCGAGCCAAAGCGCGCGATCCTCGATACGTATACGAAAGAACACTCGGCGGAATATCAGAGCCAGGCGCTCATCGATCTTGCCTTCCGCATGGGCAAGAAAATTGCCGATTTCGAGAAAGTGAAATCGATTGTTCTGCACACCTCGCATCATACCCACTACGTCATTGGCACGGGCTCGGGCGATCCGCAGAAGATGGACCCGAACGCGAGCCGCGAAACGCTCGATCATGTACATCTTCGCCGTCGCGCTTCAGGACGGCGCTTGGCATCACGTGAAATCCTACGCTCCGGAACGCGCCAAGCGCGCCGACACCGTTCGCCTCTGGCACAAGATATCGACGCTCGAAGACGCCGAGTGGACGCGCCGCTACCATAGCCATGACCCGAAAGAGAAAGCTTTTGGCGCGAAGGTTGTCATCACCATGGACGACGGCTCGACCATAATCGACGAGCTCGGCATTGCGAACGCGCACCCTTATGGCGCAAGACCGTTTGGCCGGGCTGAATATATCGCCAAGTTCCGGACGCTGACGGACGATATTCTCGATCCGAAAGAAACCGAGCGCTTTCTTGAACTCGTTCAACGGCTACCCTCACTGACCGCTGCCGAGGTGCTCGGGCTCAACCCCGTTGCGCCGGCCGGATATCTGAAGGAAAATGCTGCGTTGGGCATTTTCTAGGGAGAGCAGAATGTCGGGGGGCGTTGGCTTTGCGATTGGGCTGGCCGTTGGCGTGGCTATCGGTGTCGCCACGGACAATCTGGCTTTAGGAATCGCCTTGGGGGTCGCTATCGGCGTAGCCTTGGGGGCTTTTGCCGGACGCTCGAGAGCTAAGGGCGAAGGCGCCGGCGCCGGCGCCGGAGAAAAGGGCGACAAGTCCCGCCGTCGTTCAGGTGATGGCGTCTACCCGGCTGACACCGGCGGAAAAGACAAGGGCGGAAAAGGCAAGAATGTCGACCAGGACGGCGTTGACGGCGGTGATGGCGGGGACGGTGGGGGCGATTGACAATATCTGGATCAAAATACCCCCAGGCCGATTGCGACCGCGCCGGCGTATACTTCGCGGAACTGGCCCCGTCGGCTGCATTAAACAGCCAAGCTGCCGTAAAGGGCAGTTAGTCGCGGCGAACCCGTCGAAACTCAAGCTTCACAACCCGGCGTTCACAAACCGAGTCTGATCGTGCGATAACCTCCGTCAGCGGGCTCGCTTCGGCGCATCATCTGACATCAGACGGTGATGCGCAGTCTGACAAAAGGATTTCCGGATGCGTCGATGTCTGTGCGCTTATGCTGTCGTTGCGATGGTGGCGTTTATGCCCGGCCGAGCCTTGGCCGCGCCAATTGAGACGACCGCGAGTGACGGTGTGACCGTCTATGCTGAAAGTTTCGTCGCCGACTTGCCCGCCGACGCACCGGTAATCGCGGTCTTCCATCAAGCGCGCTCCAATGGTCGGGGAGAATACGGGCCAATAATCAGTTGGCTGAACGGTCTCGGCTACCGCGTTATCGCGTGGGATCAGCGCTCCGGCGGCAATCTCTTTGGCTCGGAGAATCGCACGGCGGCGAAGGCTAAAGGCAAAAAAGGCTTCTGCGACGCTTATCCGGATATTGAGGCCGCGATCGCATATTCCGCGAGCGTTGCGGCCGGCGCGCCGTTGATTATCTGGGGATCGAGCTATTCGGCTTCGCTCGTTTGGGCGGCCGCTGCGGATCATCCGGACAAGATAGATGGGGTGGTCGCCTTCTCCACCGCGTCGGGCGGCGCGCTTGATGATTGCGGCGCGCGCAAAGGCCTGCCCCGACTTGCCGATCCCGCGCTCGCTGTCTGGCCTGCCCGGGAACGGGGACAGGCGAAAGCGCTCGATGCGCTCCTTCGCGCAGCCGAGGTGGAAGTTTTGATCGTCGAAAACGGCGTGCACGGGTCATCTATGCTGGTAGATCAGCGTACGGACGCTGATATGTCCGCCGCACGATCTGCTGTGGCGGCGTGGCTCTCCCGCGCTGCCGGCGCCGCGAAATAAAAAATAGGGACGCTGACAATGCTCTTTACCAAAAAGAACGCCGCAGAAAAGCGGGAAGCGCTCCGCGCCGGCCTGTCATCGGGGAAGCTGCTCGCCTTTCCCGGAGCGTTCAACCCGCTCTGCGCGCAACTGATCGAGCGCAAAGGATTTGACGGGATCTATATCTCGGGCGCGGTCATGTCGGCAGATCTTTGCCTGCCGGATATCGGCATCGCGACCATGACCGAATTTGCGGATCGGGGGCAGCAGATTGCCCGCGTCACTGATCTGCCAGCGATCATCGATATCGATACGGGGTTTGGCGAGCCGATGGCGGCTGCCCGAACGATCCGCACCATGGAAGAAATGGGCCTGTCGGCTTGCCATATCGAAGATCAAGTCAGCCCCAAGCGCTGCGGTCATCTTGATGGCAAGGAAGTCGTCCCGACCGAGACGATGGTCCAGCGGGTCAGAGCTGCTGCCGAGGCCCGCCGGGACGCTAATTTCGTATTGATCGCACGTTCCGATGCGCGCGCGGTTGAGGGGCTCGATCAGGCGATCGACCGCATGAAAGCTTATGTCGACGCCGGGGCGGACATGATCTTTCCGGAAGCCATGGCGAACGAAAAGGAATTCGAGGCGGTGCGGCGCGCGATCAGTGTACCCCTGCTGGCTAACATGACCGAATTCGGCAAAAGCCGTCTCCTGAATAAGCGCGAACTCGAAGACCTCGGGTTTAATCTTGTCATCTATCCAGTCACGACGCTTCGCCTCGCGATGGGCGCAGCTGAGCGCGGTCTTGATGCGATCCTCAAAGACGGGGACCAGAATGGCGTTCTCGATCTGATGCAGCACCGGCGTGACCTGTACGACCTGCTGCGATATCAGGACTACAATCAGTTTGATCAGTCGATCTTCAACTTTCAGGTCGGCGACACGCCGCAGGGTTAACGGCCAGCGCGTCATTCGCGTTGTTTAACAGCGGCCCAAACTGTGCATAAACGGGCGGGCGGGCGCCGGCTCATTGCTGCTGCGCCGAGGTCGCCATTTCGGAACTTTTGGGAGGAACTGGGTTTATGTCGGAAGTTGAAGTGAAATACGGCCTCGCTGGCGTCGTCGCGGACGATACGGCGGTTTCGAAAGTGATGCCGGAGATCAACTCCCTGACTTATAGGGGATACAAGGTCCAGGATCTGGCGACGGAATGCCGGTTTGAAGAAGTTGCCTACCTCATCTTGAACGGCGAGTTGCCAAACGGGAAAGAACTTGCAGAATTTAACGCCGCCGAGAAGAGCGAGCGCGGGTTATCCAACGATCTCATTTCGCTTATGCGCATGCTCAACAAGAAAGCGCATCCGATGGACACGCTACGCACGGCGGTGTCGTTCCTCGGTCAGGAAGATTTGACAACAGATGATTCCTCGCGCGCCGGTCTCTATGAAAAGTCCGTTCGTATGTTCGCCAAGATTCCGCAGATCGTCGCGACTGACTTCCGTCTGCGTAACGGCAAGGAGCCGATCGCTCCGGACGCAAATCTGGCATTCTCCGAGAACTTTTTCAACATGTGCTTCGGCAAGGTGCCGGGACCAGAAGTCGTCAAATGCTTCGACATTTCGATGACGCTCTATGCGGAACACTCTTTTAATGCGTCGACCTTCACGGCACGGACGATTGCGTCGTCGAAGTCAGACATTTACTCAGCAGTTGTCGGCGCGATCGGATCGCTCAAAGGTCCGCTGCACGGCGGTGCGAATGAAGCGGTTATGCACATGCTGAAAGAGGTCGGTACGCCGGACCGCGCCGAGCAATGGATGCTTGATCAGCTTGCCGCCAAGCGCAACATTATGGGTTTCGGTCACCGCGTATATCGCTCGGGCGACAGTCGCGTCCCAACGATGACCGCCGCGTACAAGAAGATGGTCGACGTCATCAACAGCGATGAAGCGCGGAAATACTGGGAAATGTCGCAGATTCTCGATCGGACGATGGTTGAGAAGAAAGGCATCTATCCAAACCTCGATTTCCCGACCGGGCCGGCCTATTATCTGATGGGCTTTGACATTCCGATCTTTACGCCAATCTTCGTTGTCAGCAGAATCACCGGATGGACAGCCCATGTGATGGAACAACTGGCCAATAACAAACTCGTTCGGCCTCTCTCTAATTACAACGGTAAGCCCCAGCGCGACGTGCAGCCGATAGAAAAGCGATAGGACCGTATCCATGCCCTATAAATGCATTCTTATTGAGACTGATGGACCAGTTGCGATCATCACGCTCAATCGTCCGGAAGCGCTGAATGCATTCAACGCCGAATTGATGAACGAATTGACGGATGCGCTGCGGAAATTCTCGGCCGACGAAAACGTCGGATGCATTGTGCTCACTGGGTCGGAAAAAGCCTTTGCAGCAGGCGCCGATATCAAGGAGATGGCGTCCAAAACCTACGTCGACGTGTTGAAGGAAGATTTTATAACGGCGAACTGGGAAGAGGCCTCGCGCGTGCGCAAGCCCTTGATCGCCGCCGTTGCGGGATATGCGCTGGGCGGCGGGTGCGAACTCGCGCTGATGTGCGATTTTATCCTCGCCGCCGACAATGCCAAGTTCGGCCAACCCGAGATCAACATTGGCGCCATGCCCGGCGCGGGCGGCACGCAGCGGCTCGCGCGCTTTATCGGCAAATCGAAGACGATGGAGATGTGTCTCACCGGCAGGATGATGGATGCGGAGGAGGCCGAACGCTGCGGGCTTGTCAGCCGCATCGTGCCAAAGGCGGAGTTGCGGGCTGAGGCGATCCGCGTCGCGAAACAGATCGCCGGTTTCTCTGCGCCGGTCGTTCTCCTGACGAAGGAAGCCGTTAATCGGGCCTTCGAGACGACGCTTTCCGAAGGGGTGCGGTTCGAGCGTCGCGTGTTCCACTCCGTGTTTGCCTTTGAAGATCAGAAAGAAGGCATGGCGGCCTTCGTCGAGAAGCGAAAGCCGATCTTTAAAGATCGCTGATTTACGAGCCGGGCCTGAACTTCACGGAGGAGGCCGCCCGCGTGCACGACTTCCTGCCGATCGTGGCCGCAATTGGCGTTCTCGGGCTGGGCGCTCAGTGGCTTGCGTGGCGGTTCAACCTTCCCGCCATCGTACTCATGGCGGCCGCGGGACTTATTGCCGGACCGCTCACCGGTTTCCTGTGGCCCGACGATTACATTGCCGGGGGGCCCGGCCCTATGGAGCTTGTCTTCGGCGACCTCTTTCGGCCGATGATAGCGTTGGCCGTCGCGGTCATCCTTTTTGAAGGCGGCATCACCCTCAACATTTCCGAAATCCGCGGCCTCTCGCGAGGCGTCTTCCGTTTCGTGCTACCGGGCGTGCCGATAGCGTGGTTTCTGGGGGCGCTCGCCGCCTACTATATCGCGGGATTGTCTTGGGGCGCAGCGATACTCTTTGCCGGGATCATGATCGTCACGGGACCGACCGTGATCATGCCGCTTCTTCGACAGGCGCGGTTGGAGCCGCGAACTGCGGCCTTGTTGAAGTGGGAAGGTATCGTCAACGATCCTATCGGCGCTTTGATCGCCGTCTTCGTCGCCCAGGCGATTGCGCTGGACGTAACGACGCCTGCCTTTGCCCTTATTTTCAAGGCGGTCGGCGCGTTCATCGGCGCAGCGGCGCTGGGCGTCTTGTTGGGTAAGCTTATCGCAGAAGGATTTCAGCGCGGCCTTGTCCCGGAGTTTCTGAAACCCGCGATACTCTTGTCTCTGGTGTTGGTTTGTTTCGTTCTTGGCGACCTCATCCAGAAGGAAGCTGGGCTTCTCGCCGTGACGGCGATGGGTGTCACGCTTGCGAATGCGCGCCTCGCCAGCATCAACGAGTTGCGTCTCTTCAAGGAGAATATCGCGGTATTATTCGTATCTGGCGTTTTCGTCATCCTGACGGCGAATCTGACGCCCGACGACCTCAAGCTCCTCGATGTGCAGGCCTTCATTTTCGTTGCTGCGATGTTGTTCGTCGTCCGGCCCGTTTCTGTGCTGCTCTCCACGGTCGGCGCGGGGCTTACATTGAAAGAGCGCGCGCTCCTCGGCTGGATCGCGCCGCGCGGTATTGTCGCCGTCGCAATATCAACGTTCTTTGCTGCTGAACTCGTGGCGATGGGCGACCCGACCGCAGAACGTATTGGCCCACTGGCTTTTCTGATGGTCTTTGCGACCGTCGTGTTCCACGGCTTCACGATCGGCCCCTTGGCGCGCCGGCTTGGTCTTGCTTCGAAAGATATGCCGGGCGTTCTGATCAGCGGCTCCTCGCCATGGTCGGTGGCTCTGGCGGGACGATTAAAAGACATGGGCGTGCCGGTCCTCATCTCCGACCCAAGCTGGCGACGCCTTCAGGCTGCGCGCCTTGCTGGTATTCCCACCTATTATGGCGAGCTATTGGCGGAAGTGAGCGAGCGCCATATTGACTTTAACCGTTACGGTACGCTCCTTGCACTGAGCGATAATGAAGCGCATAACGCCCTGCTGTGTACGGATTTCGCCCCCGAATTCGGACGCGCCTCGATCTTTCAGGCAAATACTCAGGCCCGCGACGATAAGGACCGTCAGGCGATGCCGCATACGCTGCGCGGCAGGACGTTCCCGCCCTCCAGCGCGCCGATCTACGCGCTCGATCAGATGCTTGCCGAAGGGGGAGCGTTTCAGCGAACGCGGCTGACGGCGGAATATTCACCCGATCGCTATCTGGCCGATCTCGGGGAAGGCGGCGAGTTGATTGCAGTCGTACGCAAAGGAGCCTTGATCCTGCAGGGCGCCGGTTCACCCCTGCGATTGGAGCCCGGCGACGTGGCGCTGTCGTTTCTCAACAGCAAGCAGGCAGCCGCCCGGCGCAGCCGCGAAAGCGTCGGTATGCCGTCGGAACCGGCACAGGAAAAGCCTGATTCCCTCGGTCTCGAACCATCTGGTTAACGACGCGTTAGACCTTAATCCATAACTCTTTCCTCCACAGGAAAGGTTTATGCGCGCCAGAGAACCCTTCGCCAGCCTGAAAGGATCGGCGATCGCCGCATACGCGAGCGACGCGGGCGCCGCCATGGCCGTGCGCACGGCCGCGTCTGAAGCCCGTCGAGCCAGGCTTCAAGCCGAACTCGCTATCAAGGCCCGCGCCGACTTCCTTGCAAATATGAACCATGAACTTCGGACGCCCCTTAACGCCATCATTGGTTTCGCAACGATGCTTCGCGATCCGTCTTCTTATGGCCTAGCGGATGATCAGCGATCAGCCTATGCTGAATATATTCTTCAGTCTGCAGATTTATTGCTGGCGCATATCAACACATTGCTCGAAGCTGCCGACCTCGATGGCGGCGCTGTTTCCTTGGATGCCGAAATGGTGGATCTCCACGAAACGCTGGAAAGGGCAATTGCGGCCGCCCGCATTGCCGCTAAAGCCGCCGGCGTCGTCATCGATCTTCGTCCGGCGGAAGGCGCAGTCGTTGGCTGGGGCGATACGCGGCGAATCGCGCAGGCGGTCGATCACGTTCTCAAAACGGCAATCAAACTTTCTTCTCCGGGAGCCAGAGTTCTTGCGCGCGCCGTCGTCGCCGATGGCGGCTGGGCGGAGATTTCGGTTCGCGATCATAGCGAGGGCCTCTCTCGGGAAGCGATCGAACGGGCGCTAGAGGCGTTTGGTGAAGTGCATCGCGGGCTTGATCGATCTTTTGCCGGACCCGGCATCGGTTACGCCATCGCGAAGACTTTCATTGAAATCCAAGGCGGGCGTTTCGCCATCAAGAGCCGAATCGGACAAGGGACGCTGGTGCAGATTCTGATCCCGCCGCCTCGCGCGCTCGACAATCGCGCCAAAACGCAATCTGACGCCGCCGCCGCCCACCCAGCAGACTTACGCCGCACCGGGTAGAAGCCCGTGGCCCCCGAGGGGATTTTTCATGTCTGACGCCAGCACAGCCGCCGCAATCAATCCCGCCGAAGCTCTGCGCGCCGCACTCGGCCGGAGGCCGAAAGTCGGAACGGTCGTCTCAGTTACGGGCGCGCACGCGATTGTGATGCTTGACGAAGACCAGCAAGATCTTGACCGTTCCCAACGGCCGCAGATCGGCGCGATCCTCAGCATCGACACTGGTCCGTGCATTGTTCTGGGGCTGGTTTCAGCGATGAGCGTTCCGGCGCCCAGCCTCGACGCGGGGTCGTCTGTGTTGCGTATTCTGGAAGCGGAAATCATCGGCGAGTTCACCAAACCAACGCCGCGCTCGCCGGCGCGCTTTCGGCGGGGGGTCTCGTCCTATCCTGCGCTTCACGACGAGGTGCGGCTCGCCGGTCGCGATGAGCTTGCCGCACTTTATGCAGCGACGGGTTCTGCAAGCGTCCGCGTCGGCATTGTCAAACAGGATGCGGCGATCCCGGCGACAATCGGCGTCAATGAGCTTTTCTCGCGCCACTGCGCTATTCTCGGGACGACAGGGTCGGGAAAATCCTGCGCAATTACTCTGATGCTTTCAGCTATTCTTGAGCGCTTCCGCCAGGGGCACGTCATCATTCTTGATCCGCACAATGAATATCGTGACTGCTTCGCCGACCGCGCGGTGGTCTTTGACGGATCAAACCTCATGCTGCCCCATTGGCTACTCACCTTCGAAGAGTTCACCGAAATTCTCTACCCTGGTAAAAACAAGCCAGCCGAGGAGATCGAGATACTCTCCGATCTCGTTCCGACAGCCAAAAAAGTAAACCTTTCCCATGCCGCTGCGGGCGTAAAACTTGGCGGCGAGCGCCGCCTCGACGGTTCAACCGTCATGAGCGATACGCCCATCCCTTATCGAATCTCGGAACTTCTCTCGCTCATTGATCGCGCGCTCGGCGGCCTTGACAACACGCGCACGACCGGGCCGTTCAAACGACTGCGCGCGCGCCTTAGCCAGGTGAGTCAGGACAGTCGCTACTCTTTTATGTTCGGTGCCCTGACGGTGCAGGACAATATGGCTCAGATTCTCGGTCATTTATTCCGTATACCGGTCGATTCAGCGCCCATCAGCATCATCGAGCTTGGCGGGCTTCCTTCCGAGGTCGGTCAAGTCGTTGTTGGCATCATCGCGCGGCTCGCCTTCGAGTTCGGGCTTTGGAGCAACGGCGCGGTTCCAATTGCGTTGATCGTCGAGGATGCTCACCGTTACGCGCCAGCGCGCGAAGATGACGGCTTTGGGCCGACGCGCAAAGCGTTGGTGCGCATCGCTAAGGAAGGCCGCAAAACGGGCGTCAGCCTATGGGTCGCGTCGCAGCGCCCGACGGAACTCGACCCGAAGATCCTGTCTCAGTGCAATACGATTTTTGCGATGCGGCTCGCTAACCAGGCCGACCAGGACGCCCTGCGCGCTGCTGTTCCAGACGCGTCAACGAGCCTCCTCGGATGCTTGCCGTCGCTTGGCCTCGGCGAGGCGATCGCCGTGGGCGAGGGGGTTCCGCTGCCTACGCGCATCCGGTTCGACGCCCTCCCGCGCGAGGCGGTGCCGCGCAGCCTGACGGCGAGCTTTACCGATGGATGGTCGGTTGGCGTCGACGATCCCGGTTTCATTTCCCGCGTCGTTGAACAATGGCGCCAGCAAAAATTGTTGCCGTCAGCTTAGGCCGCCACGCGACAAGGCCGCATTTGATCGCCTCGGCCGGGCGTCAAATCCGTACGATCCGCTTGTTCCGCTTGCAACGCAGGCGAAGCTTCAGCAAATTGCGCGCGGAGGTGACCATGCAACTGAAATTTGTGTTGGCGTCAGCCGCGACGAGCATCGCTCTCGGGTTTGCGCCCCATGCCGGAGCGCAGACGAACGATGCGCCGCCCCTGACCCTTCTCGTGCATGGCGGGGCCGGCGCGCTCGATAAAGGCGACTACACTCCCGAGCAGGAGGCCGCCTATCGCGCGGCGTTGGCCGCTGCGCTCGACGCCGGCTACGGCGTACTCGAAAATGGCGGCTCGGCGCTCGACGCCGTCGAGACAGCTATCGTGATGCTCGAAGACTCCCCTCTCTTCAACGCGGGTCGCGGCGCAGTATTCACGCGCGAGGGCAAGAACGAATTGGACGCGTCGATCATGGATGGAACGACGCTTGCGGCCGGGGCTGTCGCTGGCGTCACGCGCGTGAAGAATCCGGTTCGCCTCGCTCGCAAGGTGATGGAAAATTCCGAGCACGTCATGTTTGTCGGCGAGGGAGCGGAAGCGTTCGCCAAAACACAGGACGTCGAATTCGTCGAGCCGGGTTATTTTCGCACGGAAGGCCGCTGGCGCGCCTATAAGGCTGCCCTTGCGAAGGAAAAAGAAAAGAACAGGGAAAAGAAAGAAACCGGCCTGCCGCACGATTTTAAATACGGTACGGTCGGGGCGGTTGCGCTCGACGCTGAGGGACGCCTCGCGGCGGGAACGTCGACGGGCGGCATGACGCTGAAGCGCTTCGGGCGGGTTGGCGATGCGCCGATCATCGGCGCCGGGACGTTCGCTGATAATCGCTCGTGCGCAGTGTCGGCCACGGGCTGGGGCGAATATTTCATCCGGCTGTCGATCGCGCGGGATATCTGCGCGCAAGTTGAATATGGCGACAAGTCGGTCGCCGATGCGGCCAACGACGTCATTCACAACCGCCTGCAGACGTTAGGCGGCGACGGGGGCGTAATTGTTCTGGGACCGGACGGGCAGTACGTCATGCCGTTCAATTCAGCCGGAATGTTTCGCGGCGTGCGTCAGGGCGACAAGCCTGCCGAAGTTGCAATCTACAAAGAGTAATCCTTCAGTTGAACCGCACGAGGCGGCCAGGCCGCAAATCCGTGACTCGGTCGCGGTCGATCACCTGCTGGCCCTTGACGAAAGTTGCGCGGAAACCTTCAGCTTCTTGCAACAGGCGCTGTCCGCCCGCGGGCAAATCGCGAACCATGCGCGGAGCGAGCAATGACAGCTTCTCATAATCGATGACATTGATATCAGCGCGCGCGCCGACGGCCAGACGCCCCCGATCGGCAAGGCCGAGATAGTCGGCGGCGTCAGCGGTCAGCATCTGGATGGCGCGTGGAAGCTCAATCCGCCCCTCCGCGCGGTCGCGCGTCCAATAAGAGAGAAGATAGGCCGGAAAGCTGGCGTCGCAGATGGTCCCGACATGGGCGCCGCCGTCTGACAAGCCCAGCAGCGCGCGCGGGTGGGTCAGCATGCGCCGGACGTTTTCATAGGAAAACTCTGTGTAGTTATAAATCGGCAAATAGATGAGTTGGCGCCCGTCGAGTTCGAGCAGCGTGTCGTAGATCTTTTCCATGGCGGTGACGCCGTCCGCGCGCGCCTCGGCGCCGAGGGATTTGTCTATCGGCTGCTCATAATCGGGTTGTTCGCCAAGCCGGAAGAGTTTGTTCGACACCATCTCAATGGCGGCGATCATGGCGTCGGCGATCGGCGGTACTGAGGAACCTTCCCCCGCCAGTTTGACGGGGCTGTCGGCAAGGCAACGACGCCGGAAGTCGGGATCGCGCATGATGGCGACGCGCTCAGCGAGGGGCTTGTCCTTGATAGTTTGATAGAGCGGCTGGGCCATCACGGGATGAAACGTGCACTGAAGTCCATTGAATACGCCAATGGCGCGCGGGGCCACCTGAACGCGGAAATCGAGCCCCTCTGCATTCAAGCGTTCTGTCTCCACGAGAATCCGTCGCCATTGGTCCGGCGCAAAGTCGCGCTGCATGAGTGAGATTGAGCAGGGGCGCCCGCCTCCTGCTCGCGCAAACGCCTCTATGAGCGCAAACTCCTCGGGAAACTGGTCGCCCTCCCGTTCAAGATTGAAATCGTTGACGGCCTGCAGCACGCCGCGTTTTCGCCCGGCAAGCGCAGAGGCAAGGCCCACAAGCTCTTCGCGCGTCGCCTCTGACGAAGGGGTCCATTCTCCGTCTGCGGTGCGATGAATGTCCGAGCGGCCGGTTGAGAATCCTGCCGCGCCGGCGTCTAGCGCCTCAGCAATTAGGCGTTGCATCAACCTGATATCATCCGCCGTCGCCGCCTCGCCCGAGACGGCGCGTGCGCCCATTGCGTAAACGCGCAATGGATCGTGCACCGCCATGACGGCGAAATCGATGGTGTGCGGAACAGAATCAATGGCGTTTATGTAGTCTGGAAAGCTCTCCCAGTTCCATGTAAGGCCTTCGTGCAGCGCAGTGCCCGGAATGTCTTCGACGCCTTCCATCAGCCGGATCAGCCGGTCATGATCGGATGGACGGACCGGCGCGAACCCTACCCCGCAGTTTCCCATCAAGGCAGTGGTCACGCCGAAATTAACAGAGGGACGCAGCTCTTCGTCCCACGACACCTGACCATCATAATGGGTATGCAGATCGATAAAGCCGGGCGTTACGATAGCGCCTTCCGCGTCCATCGTCCGGTCGGCGGCGGCGGCGCACCGTCCAATCTCGGCAATGCGCCCGTCCTTGACCCCTATGTTTGCGCGAAGGGGCGGCCCGCCCGAGCCGTCGTGAATAACGCCGCCTACTATTTTCAGATCGAAGGTCATGGGCGCGCTCCCATCGCGAAACTCTGTCTTTGTGATGGTAGGTCGGGACGCCGATTTCGCCAAACCCAGTGCGCAGCGTTATTTTGGGCAGGCGCTTCAATCGCCCCGGCGTTTAGCGTTGCTCGGCTTGCGAGAACCGGTTTTTCCCTTGCCAGAAGGTGCGGTCGCCCCTTTGCGGGAGGGCGTTTTACCTTTCCCAGGCTTGCGCCCGTCAGGCGGTCGGTCGGTCTTTCCGCCGCGTCTCGGTTGTGAGGGAGAGCGGGCCGCTGGCGCGTGGCCGCTTGCCATGGGCTCTGAAATCATCCGGAAACGCAGGCCGCCAGACAGGGGCGCAGCGGCCGTCAACTCAACGCGCACGGACT
>CAZSBU010000002.1:34309-38816 GCA_964605055.1 uncultured Caulobacterales bacterium
CCCAAGCGGAATAGAGTGTGATCCCGCTCGTGGAAAATCGCATGACGCTTGTCATCAAAGCGCCAGCGACCCGGCCCGAGCGCGGCGATCGGCACAAAACCATCCGCGCCCGTCTCGTCAAGCATGACGAAGACGCCAAAACGCGTAACGCCCCTGATGCGGCCGTCAAACTCCGCGCCGATGCGGTCTTGCAGGAAGGCTGCGAGGTAGCGGTCCTTGGCGTCGCGTTCAGCCCCCATGGCGCGCCGCTCAGCCTCCGATATATCTTCGGCGATGCGGGAGAGGGCGGCGGCCTCGGCTGCAGTCTGACCGCCCTCACCAAGCTTGCAAGCCGCCACCAGAGCGCGGTGAATGGTAAGGTCCGCATACCGCCGGATCGGCGACGTGAAGTGCGAATAGCGCGCGAGGTTGAGGCCAAAATGTCCGAGATTTTCCGTCGCGTAGACCGCCTGCTGTTGCGAGCGCAGGACGACGTCGGAAATCATCTCCTTCTCGTCTCGCTCCTCGGCTATCTTCAATAGCTGGTTGAAGTGCTGCGGACGGAGCGATCCGCCCTTGATGAGAGAGTAACCGAGCGTGTCGAGATAGTCTCGGACGCCTTCGAGCTTGGCCGCGTCGGGAACGTCATGCACGCGGTAGATTTGCGTGATGCGCGCGGCCTCCAGCGTCTCGGCGGCCGCGATGTTGGCGAGGATCATGAACTCCTCGATCAGCCGGTGCGCATCAATACGTTCGCGCACGTCAATGCGCACTACCTGTCCGTCCGGCCCCAGAACGACGCGCCTTTCGGGCAGATCGAGGTCGAGCGGCGCGCGTTTGGATCGTTCCGCCCATCTGACGCGAAAAGCGGCATAGAGACGAGCGATTGTAGCGCTCACATCGTCTGATTTATTATTTCCATCGATCGCATTTTGCGCGTCGCGATAAGATAATTTGGCGGCTGACCGCATCATGGCGCGCATGAATTTGTGGGACAGCTTGCGGCCGTCGCGGTCAAGGCGCATCTCGACAGCGATGCAGGGTCGATCTTCGCCGACGCGCAAGGAACACAGGTCGTTCGACAAGCGCTCAGGCAGCATCGGCACCACGCGATCGGGCAGATAGATCGAGTTGCCGCGCAGCCGCGCTTCTTCGTCTAGGCGCGTGCCGGGGCGTACGAACCAGCTTACATCGGCGATGGCGACGATCACCCGCCAGCCGCCCGGGTTGGCAAGGTCGTCGTCCTCGCCGGCCCAGACTGCGTCGTCATGATCGCGCGCGTCCTCAGGATCGATGGTCAATAGCCCCTGTTGGCGAAGATCGACGCGGCCAGCGAGACCGGGCGCCACTGCCGCTTCTGCTTCCTCGATGACGTCCGCGGGCAGATCGATGGGAGTGCCGGCGGCTGCGAGCGCGATCAGTGAGAATGCGGCGCGATCATCAATGTGTCCGGCAATCTCGCGGACCCGGCCGCGGCCAGTCGGACCTGCGCGCCCAACGACAGCTTCGACCCAGACGAGGTCGCCTTCGCTTGCGCCAAGTGAGTCCGCAGATGGAATGGCGAACGTCTGACGGGCGCGTCGCTCCACGGGTTCGGCGACGCCGCCTTGGCGGCCCGCTCGGTAGACAGCGAGGAAGCGATGGGCCCCACGCCCCAGTGGTTTGATAACAAAGGCCTCGTAGCCGTCATCGCCGGCGGTCTTCAGGCGCGCGAGCAGGCGATCGCCGACGCCGGGCGCAGGGCGCGTCTTTGCAGCCTCGCGCGCGGCGATGCGGATCATGGGCGGCGGTCCGCCGCCGCGCCAATTGGCCGGCAGGCAGACGAGCGCCCCGTCGTCCTCGGTGGACATCACGTCAATGGGTAGAACTGGCGGCAGCGCTGCGCCAGGCGCGTAGCGTTTCGGACCAGTACGGGCGAGGGCGCCGTCTTCCTCCATTTCCCGCAGCAGCGCGCGTAGCGCCGCCCTGTCCTCGCCACGCACATTGAAGGCGCGGGCAAGTTCGCGCCGCGCGTTATCGCCCGGCGCGGCGGCCAGATATTCCAGGATGTCCTGTCGCGAGGGCAGGGCTTTCTTCGGCTTGAATGTCGGCAAGTCGGCGAGAATCCCTGTGCGAGAGCGGCGTTGAAAGTGCGATTTCTAGCACTGTTCGGGGCCGATCGCTAACTGCCGACAAGGAGGGGATTCTGGGCGCGGCCGTCGATCAAGATCTCATAGTGAAGGTGCACAGCGGTGGCGTTGCCGGTTTCTCCGGTGCGACCGATGGGGTCGCCTTGTCGCACGCGCACGCCGCGCGCGAGGCCATCGCCAAACCGCGACAGGTGCGCATACAGCGTCTCGACGCCTGAGCCGTGATTGATGACAAGGGTGTATCCATAACCGCTCTGTACGCCCATGAATGTGACCGTTCCGTCTCCGGCCGCGCGGATCGTTCGCGGCGCGCCGGTATAGAGATCAATCCCCCGATGGGTGCGGCTCGCGCCACCGCGTCGGGGGCCAAAGCCTGATGAGAAGCATGCATCGACGGGCGCGCGCAGCAGCGATACGCCGCGAACATTAGTATACGGAGTAAAGTTGGCAATGTTCCGACCGCTGTGAACCGACGGCGCATTCGCGACATTGAGACCGGGACAAAGTTTCAAATCGGCGCCAATGCCCGTCGGCAGGCTGCTGGTTGCGCGTGGCGTTGTAGAGGGCGTGGTTGCGCAAGCAGCGATAAACAGCGCAGTCATTAGTGCGGCAAGCGCGCGCAATGATTTCTGGGTGTCGACCATTAAATTGCGAGCCATGTGGTCTTTAATACATGATGTCCGTAAATCGTCGCGCCGCTGACGAGCGCCCACATTCCGACGACTTGCAGTCCCGCATGACGCGCCTCGGCCGCCGCCTTGCCTTGCATTGCGATCCAAAGCGAGGCGATGACGAAACTGCTGAGGCAAATCAGCAGAAGCAACGGCAGGATGTTGAAATTGAGGTTCAGCCCGTCGCCAAGCGCCGTCGCCAGCGCTGCGATCGGTGAGGTCGCGATAAAAAACACGATGGTCTCAACCATCGCAATTGTCGCGTTCACCTGTGGCACGAGCATTAGCCCGCAATACGCAAGGCAGGCGATCCAAATGGTGCGCACTGAAATACTCCGCACGTGACCTATCCACAGCCTACGCCGAAGTAAGTTTAACGATTGTGAAAGCGGCGAAATTATGAACCCGCTCGGGCGTTGCCCCTAACTTCGTCGCGACATTTCGGCCGGCTGAGCGCCGTTCGCACGAGGCGACGATGGGGAGGCGTTACGCTGTCGCCTTTTTCCCCGAGGCCTTCTTTTTTGCAGGCGCCTTGACCTTTGCTTTGACGGCAGGCTTTCCCTTGGTCGAAGCATTCGAAGCCGAAGCTTTCGAGGACGCCGCCTTCGAGGCCGGGGATTTTCCCGCGGCTTTTTTCGCCGGGGCCTTCGACTTGCTCGCGCCTTTCCGTCCCGACGGCGCTTTCTTTTCACGTTCGGCGATCAGCATCAGCGCCTCTTCGAGGGTCGCCGCCGCCGGGTCGGCGCCTTTCGGCAAGGTCGCGTTCGTCTTGCCGTGCTTCACGTAAGCGCCATAGCGCCCTTCCATCACCTGGACCGGATCGCCGGTCTGCGGATGGGCCCCCAACTCCTTGATGACTTTTCCCGCGCCGCGCTGGCCGCGAGGATTGGCGCGCTTCTCGGCGATCAGGATGACGGCGCGATTGAGGCCAACTTCCAGAACTTCCTCGATCGAGGCAAGATTGGCGTATGTGCGACCGTGTCGCACGAAAGGTCCGAAGCGCCCTAAGCCGGCCTCGATCGGCTCGCCATCCTCCGGATGCGGACCAACGAGCCGTGGCAGCGCCAGGAGCATCAGCGCTTTTTCAAGATCGATGTCAGCGGGCCGCCAGCCGGCCGGAAGCCCGGAACGCTTCGGCTTTTGCGCTGCTTCCTTATCATCCGGCCCGAGTTGGACATAGGGGCCGAAACGACCGATACGGAGGAATACTTCCAGCCCAGTCTCTGGATCAAGCCCGAGCGAGCGGTCGCCCCCTTCGGCTGCGTCTGCGCCATCGGCAGGCGCGCCCAACTGTCGCGTAAAATTGCAGTTCGGATAATTCGAGCAGCCGATGAAGGCGCCAAATTTGCCCGTCTTGAGCGACAGGCGCCCATCGGTGCAGGACGGGCAGCCTCGCGCATCGGAACCATCCTCCTTGGCGGGAAAAATATGCGGCCCGAGCGTAACGTTCAGCGCGTCGAGCACTTCGGTAATGCGCAGCTCGCCGATCTCTTGAACTTGCGCGTGGAAGTCGCGCCAGAAATCGCGCAGGAACACGCGCCAGTCGACATCGCCGTTGGAAATGCCGTCGAGCGTCTCTTCGAGATTGGCCGTGAAATCGTACTCGACGTACCGCTTGAAAAAGTTCTCGAGAAATGCGGTGACGATGCGCCCTTTGGAGTCAGGAATGAAGCGGTTCTTGTCCATGACGACATAGTCGCGCTCGCGCAGCACAGTCAGGATCGAGGC
>CAZSBU010000003.1:0-14276 GCA_964605055.1 uncultured Caulobacterales bacterium
TTGCCCTTCCCGCCGCCGGAATATCCCCTCCCGGCGTAGGCGCAACAGCGCATCTTGGCGCCCGATCCTTTCAAAAAGGATCGGGCGCTTTTTATTCCGATCGCTGCAGCATAAGTGCTTGGAAGCGCCCTCCAGAGAAAGGACGGAACGATGGACGACCGTGAACTCGAGGAACTAGCCCGCGAACTTCCGGGACTATCGCGGATCCGGCGTTTCGCACACTCGCTATCCGGAATTCCGTGGTTCGCAAATCTGGGCGAGAAGCTGAGCCCGGGGGCGCGGGCGGCAGCCGCCCGATATCTTGACGGTCTCGGTTTTCCAGACGCCGAACTCGCGATTATCGTAGACTGGGAGGATGCGGCGGCAGCTGCCGAAAACCCTGACTGGAACAGTCCTGCTTGGGAAGCCGAGGAATTACTCAGAGCGGACCTGACCTCACGGGCGCTCGAAACGCTCTCCGAGGAGGCGCTATCGATTTCACTCGCCATGATCGCCGAGCGCGTGGCGGACCCTGCGCGCGAGGCGATGGAACAGGCGAGTTTTATATGGGACGTAGAGGATGAGGGTTCGCGTCAGCTTGCTGTAGGGTCCGCAGTCCAAGCCGCCCATTGCGCAGCGCTCGCACTTCTCGCTGCGGAGGATCCGCGTTTCGACGCAGGAGCGCATCCATTTGCCGCGAAATTCCAGCTGTTCGAGTTCGGTCGTTGGCCCGTTAGCGTCATTGGAGGGTCGTTCAATCTGTTTTGATAACAGAAAAGAGCGCGTTAGCGATAAGGTAAAGCGCAATGATTGTCAGCATACCGTGGAAGCCGGCGCGGAAGGTAGTCTCGGGCATTCGCCGCAGAAATCTAACGCCCGTTAGCGATCCTAGAAAGCCAGCTATCAAGATGGCTGCGATCGCGGGCGCCCACGTCCAGAAAGCAAAGCCGAGCGCGCCAAACGCGACGGTCTTCAGGCCGTGCTGCACGACCATGCATGCTGCGTGCGACGCGACAATAGAAAGCCGATCGAGGCGCGTTGCGCCGAGCATTGTCGCCGCGATTGGGCCGGTCGCGCCGAAAAACATCGTTAAGAAACTGCCGATGAGCCCGGTCGAAAAAAATGTAACGGCACCCGGATTGAACGTTTTGAGCTTGGGGCCCCAGACTGAATAAAGCACAAAGGCGCCAACACAGAACTTCAATGCCTCGATGGGTAGCTCAATGAAAACGCGTGCCCCAATTGCCGCGCCAATAGCGCCGCCTGCTGCAAACCAGCCGATGATCGGCCAGGCAACGGCGCGCCATTGCAAAGCGAGGCGGCTGAAATTAGCCCCTAATTGGGCGACCCCATGCACCGGGATGACGGCTGCCGGCGGAAAAACGGCAGTCATCACGGCCAGCAAAGCGAGGCCTCCGCCCAACCCGAAAGAGGCCGTGAGCGCCGCAGCAGCGTAGCTCATGATCACTACAATGGTGAATGCGGAAACTGAAACGCCGTCAGGAAGGAGCGCACCAAACACATCCATAATCATCGGCATAAACGCGCCCGGATGCGCGCACAATCTCCATCGCGCCAATGCGATTGGCGCCTGTGATCATTATGCTGCGACCATGGATATAGCTATATGCTTGGTCGTAGAGAGGCAGCGAAACCGGCAATGAAGATTACGACTTGGAACATCAACTCCGTGCGTCTGCGGATCGATTTAGTTTTGCGATTCCTGGCGGAGCACGAGCCGGACGTGCTTTGCCTGCAAGAGATAAAGTGCCGGGACGATCAGTTTCCCGCCAAAGCCTTCGCTGCCGCCGGCTACCCTAATCAGGCCGTCTCGGGGCAAGCGGGATATCACGGCGTCGCGATCGTTGCGCGAGCGCCCCTATCGGACATCGCGATATATCGATTTTGCGACAAGGATGACGCCCGCCATATTTCCGCAATCGTGGCTGGCGGGGTGCGCGTCCACAATGTCTATGCGCCAGCCGGCGGCGATGTCCCGGACCCAGCGGCGAATGAAAAATTCGACCACAAGCTCCGCTTTCTGACTGAAATGAAAAGTAAATTTGAAATTAAACGGGTAAGGCGACCGGAACTTCTGGTTGGCGATCTAAACGTAGCGCCCGGTGAGCATGATGTCTGGTCGCACCGGCAGCTTTTGAATGTTGTTTCCCATACGCCTGCAGAGGTGGAACGCCTCAACAGAGTTGTGGCGGAGGGTTGGATCGACGTTGCGCGCGCGCTCATTCCTGAGCCGGAGAAGCTCTACACATGGTGGTCTTATCGCGCCGCCGACTGGCGAGCATCAAACCGCGGTCGGCGCCTCGATCACATATGGATATCGGAGGCCCTCGCCCCGGCAGCGACAACGCGCGAGGCATTTGCGATTCACGAAGCATGCCGCGGATGGGAGCGCCCATCCGACCATGCTCCCGTCAGTCTCGCGCTCGATATTTGATCAGGAAATTTTTCGCAGATCGTCGCGGGTGAGGGTGCCGGGAACGACAGTGACAGGAATCGGCCGCGCACCGAGATAAACGGGTCGCGCCGACAAAGCTTCAACCAAAGGTCCTGGCCCGCTGGCGTCAGCCGACGCACCCAAAAACAAAATGGCTATTGACGGGTCCTCGCCGATCAGCCCGCGGATTTCGTCGACAACGCGACCCTCGCGTATCAGTTTTTCCGGCGGCTCGCCGGTTTCTGCTTCAATAGCAGCCGAAAACTCGTCCATTAGGGCTTCGGCTTTTTCCCAGCCCTCCGCCCGCATCTCGTCGTTCACGGCAGCCCAGTGGCCAAACTGCGCGGGCTCGACTACGGCCAGCAAGAGCACGCTTGCGCCTGATCGTCGCGCACGGCGCGCCGTAAAATAAGCCGCCAACCGCGCCTCTGGACAGTCAGAGGCAATCAGAAGGAATTTCAGTCGTCCGGATGGGCTTAGAACGTTCTCCGCGTCGATGGTGGGCGTTGTTTGGGTCATCACGCTACAAAGCATGCCGCGAAAGTCGCCGATCGTCCACGGGGCAGCGAAAACAGCGCGGCAAATAGCGGAAAAACTACCAAGAGGGCGATTTTATGCGCGGGTATTTCGGCATAGGAGCAGAGCGAATATCCAAAGCCATGAATCTTGGCGCAATTCTTAGGACGGCACACGCCTTCAATGCGAGCTTTGCATTCACTCTCGGGGCTCGGTACCCCGCTCGCGATGTCGAGTTAAGCGATACGGCGCGAAGCGAGGCGCAAATCCCGCTCTATGAATGGGCGTGTATTGAGGACTTGAGGTTGCCGAAGGGCTGCGTTCTCGTTGGCGTCGAACTCGACCCAGACGCCATACTGTTGCCAGAATTTAGGCACCCGCCATGCGCAACTTACCTGTTTGGTCCTGAAAAGGGGCATCTCTCGGTCGAAGCTCGCTCGAGATGTGCTTATCTAGTGAAGATCCCGACGCGGTTCTGCGTCAACCTCGCCGTCGCTGCAGCGATTGTCATGTATGATCGAACAATAAACTTTGGCGGCCATCGCGAGCGGCCGGTAGCTGTTGGAGGCCCGCCGCCGCTAAAGGATTGGCGTCCGCCTCGCGGAAAAATACTAAAGCCGCCCGGGCATAATCCGGGCGGCTAAGTCTTCGGCGATCAGCGCAAGTCAGCTGTAGAACCTGACAAGGGCGCCGATCGTTCAGCGACGCTTAGCTGTTTTTTTGGCCGCTTTTTTCTTTGCTGACGCTTTTTTCTTTGCTGGCGCTTTTTTAGCCGGCGCTGGCGGTTCATTCATGGCGTCGAGAGCTGCAGCGTACGCGCCAAGCGCGTTCATGAAAGCGCCCTGTTGGCTTTTGGGGAGAACGGCGAGCGCCGCCGATTCTGCGCGGGCGACAGACGCCATCGCGCCGTTTAGCATCTTTTGCCCGGCAGCAGTGATGCTAACCGCATTCGCCCGCGCATCTTCTTTAGTGCGCTGACGCGACAGAAGGCCCTTCTTCATCATGCGAGCGATCATGTCAGCCAATGTCGAGCGATCAATGCCCGTGGCGTGAACGAGATCAGTTTGGCTTAGCCCTTTGTTTTGTGAAACCACGTGAAGCACCTCGAACTGACGTGGGGTCGGGCCGGAGGAGCCAACCTCACGAGAGTACAGGTCGTGTGCGTATTGTTGGGCGCGGCGCAGGAGGTGGCCGGGTGAGGTCTTGAGGTCGTAGCTAGCCATTCTTTGAATTCTCCGTTCTTTGACGCCGACGCTACATGCGATTCGGCGATTTATGTTTGCGTCTTTAAGGCGCGGATGGAGCCGGCAGCATCCGATTTTTAAGCAAAGTCGTGAATAGAAGCGCGGTACATCCAGGCACTTTTCGACAGCAGAAAGCTCAACTCGCTTTATGTGAGCCGGATCGGTGGATAGACGATTATCACTCGTCCGTCATCGACATTTGCGCCACATGAACTCACAAACACTTGAACATTATGCCTTGTCAAGAATATCTGCTTGCGTGCAATCCGTCGAGGCCTCGTCCGGATGCGGAATTGAGCCGGAATTCGCGCTTCGCGAGGGCTTCCTTCTGAGCTATCATTTACACTGCGACGCCGACTTCATTGCGGCAGATCCCCTACACGTCTTATTATGGTCCCATGGAAAGCGAATTCAGGCGTCGACAGCACTTTCAACGATTGGTTCCGGTTGGAGACGATCGAGAGCGTAATGTGTGCGCAAACTGCGATTACATCGCGTATGAAAACCCGAAAATAGTTGTCGGATCGGTAGCGTCATTCGATAGAGCCATATTGCTGTGCCGGCGCGCGATCGAGCCACGACGCGGGTTCTGGACGCTCCCGGCGGGTTACCTGGAACTTGGCGAAAGCGTCGAGGAGGGCGCCTTGCGCGAAGCCTCAGAGGAGGCGCGCTGCCAGCTTAAACTCGACCGAATTTTAGCAGTTTACAGCGTGCCGAGCATCTCACAGGTTCAGATATTGTTCCGCGCCCATTTAACCAAACTGGAATTTGCTCCGGGACCTGAAAGCGCTGAAGTGGAGCTTTATCGCTGGGCGGACATTCCTTGGTCAGATATTGCCTTTCTGACGGTCGGCTGGGCGCTTCGCCAGTGGAAAGAGGTCGAGGGTCAGTCTGATTTCCCAGTATTTAGTAATTCGGTAGAGGGAATATAGGACGCAAGGCAGTTGGTGTTCCGAACTAGCGCCGTGAACGAAAAGGGCTGGAAAGCACAGCGCTCTACACCGACGACCTCTTGCCACCGACCGGTCCGGCAGAAATTTCTGATCTCAAGGAGCGCCGTCGTCGCTGTCCGCCCTCTTGTCCGGTTCCTGCTCATCCATATAGCGAGCAAGTAGTGGCGTTTGCGCGGCGGAAAAGATTAGCAATGCCAAGGTAAACCCGAATATTTTCAAGTTCACCCAGAGCCCTTCGCCGGCGCATGTTATTAAGGTTGAGAAATCGCAGGCTCGCGTCAGCCAGCGCCAGGCGAAATCATTTGCTGCCGCGAGAACGAGAAACGCAACGGCATATCGCAGCGTTAGCGTCCGCCATACGGGTTCAGGAAGCTTAAGGGCCCCGTCAAACAGTAGCTTAAGGAGGTTGCGTCCGGTCGCCATCCCTCCAAACAAGGCCACGGAGAAAAGTCCGTAGACGATAGTCGGCTTCATGAAGAAAAATGTCTTATCGTGCAAAAAAAGCGTAAGGCCGCCTAGCACGCCCACGATGACGCCGGTGACGAGGAGCATCGGCGCAACGCGCCGCTCTCGCCATACGCTGTAAGCAAAAGCAATGAAGAACGCGGGCAGGAATGAGGCGACGGCAATATACATCTCCTCGCCAGCGCTGACGGCGAGCGGTCTGCCGATCAGCGAGCCCAAGAGTGGGGCCAACCGCGCCCCTCCGAAATAAGCGATCATGAAAACGGCGAGTGGGCCCAAATCCACCACCGCCTTCGCTGTTGGAGAAAGTTTGCCTGCGGGCCGTTTGGCGGCAGGTTGCGAAAGTGTCATTGCCAATGCTGTCCTTCTTTATCTGGGACGAGACCGGCGAGCGCCAACCCGAACTCACGGGCCCGGAACGGCTGCAAGTCTCCTATCCCTTCGCCGACGCCGATGGCGTGGATGGGAAGTTTTAAGCGTTCGCCCAGCGCAACTAGCACTCCCCCTTTAGCGGTCCCATCCAGCTTCGTCATGATGACCCCCGTGACGCCAGCAACCTCTTGAAATGCCGCAGCTTGCGTAAGCGCATTTTGTCCAACTGTGGCGTCAAGCACGAGCACCACGTGATGCGGCGCTGTGGCGTCCAGCTTCCCGAGTACGCGCACAATTTTCGCTAGCTCGTCCATTAATTCGCTGCGGTTCTGCAGGCGTCCGGCAGTATCAATGAGGAGAACATCGCACTTCTTGTCGCGCGCGGCTTTCAATGCGTCGTAAGCCAATCCCGCTGCATCAGATCCCTCCGGGCGCGCAATCACTTCCGCCCCAGCGCGCTCTCCCCAAACCTTCAGTTGATCGATTGCGGCAGCGCGGAACGTATCGCCGGCTGCAATCATTACGGAAAACCCGCCTGACTGGAATTGGGCGGCAAGCTTACCGATCGTCGTCGTTTTTCCTGCTCCGTTTACGCCGATCATCAACATTACAGTCGGCGTATGATCGCGCGCAACGTTGAGGGGGACTTCTAACGGCGCCAACGCGCTCCCAACCGTATGCGCAATTGCTCGCCGGATATCGACATCAGAAATTTCTTTCTCGAAACGATCTTTTCGTAAATTGGCCAATACCTGCTTGGCCGCGGGCACGCCCAAATCAGCCGAAATCAATAGCTCCTCGATCTCTTCAAGGGTCTCCTCGTCAAGCTTGCGTTTTGCGAATATGTCGACAATCCCGCCAGAGAATTTCGACGACGACTTTGATAGCCCTTCCCGCAGCCGTGCAAAGAGACCCTTGCGCTCAAGTTGATCGGGCGAAACAGGATTTTGAGGGTTCGATTTTTCTTGCGCACGCTCCGTGTGCGCCTCGTTTTCCGCATTAAGCGGAACGTCTGCTGGCAGATCGCCAGAGTGTTTCTTTCCGAACAATCCCGAAAAAAAAGTTTTAGACATGCGCTCGTTGCCTCTTGTCAGATCACGCGGCGCAGTAACCTGTTTTCAGCGGGCTGAAATAGTTCAGCCTCTATAACAGGAGAAGCCCATGGCGATCGCCAAAACAAAAAAAGCGGCCAAGCCCGCCGCCAGAAAGACCGCTGTGAAAAAGGCAGCCAAACCGGCAGCCAAGAAGACGGCGAAGAAAGCAGCCAAGCCGGCTGCGAAAAAAGCGGCGGCCAAAAAAGTCGCCAAGCCGCGCGCACGCAAGGCCGCTTAGTTCCCGAACCGCGCCGGTGTTGCAGCGCGGCTTCAGCCGCCTCCCTGCTCAACGGCCGGGGGGCGGTTTTTTGCTGAGCGCCAATCATTCGATGATCGTCCCAATCAATATTCGGCCGTCGCGGCCGGTAATCTGGACTCTAACCATCTCGCCGGCCATTGGGCTTCCTTCGTCAATTCGCATTAATGCAAAATTCCCTAGGCGTACGACGCCGCCAGCTTCAACCACCGCTGATTCGAAGGCGCCTTTTAATGAATCAAGGAACAAGAGTTCAGCGCGGGCGGCGTCTTCGCGAAGAATGGCGGCGCGCGCAGCAATAGCTGATTTAGGCAATTGCGGCATGCGGGCTGCCGCCGTGCCGTGGCGAGCCGAATATGGGAAAACGTGAACATACGACAGTTGCGCTTCGTCAATAAGATCGCGCGTCCGCCGAAACATTTCGTCCGTTTCCGTTGGAAAGCCCGCGATCAGGTCCGCACCCAACGCAAGTTCGGAACGCCGTGACTTGATGTAAGCACAAAGTTCAATTGCAGCTGCCCGCGTATGGCGCCGCTTCATTCGTTTCAAAATCAGATCATCGCCAGACTGCAGCGACAAGTGCAGGTGCGGCGCAAGCCTAGTGTCGCCAACAATGCGCTCAAGCAGCATTTCGTCAATTTCAGCTCCATCAATCGACGATAACCTTAGCCGTTTCAATTCCGGCACCTGATCGAGAATGGCGCTGATGAGTTCCCCTAGCCTGGGACGGCCGTCGAGATCAGCCCCCCAAGAGGTGATGTCGACTCCAGTCAGCACGATCTCTGAGCGCCCGAGATTGGTAAGACGTTTTGCGGCTTCGACTACATCAGAAACGGGCGCGGAGCGCGCGTTTCCCCGGCCGAACGGAATAACACAAAATGTGCACCGATGGTCGCACCCATTTTGGATTTGCAAAAACGCGCGGGCTCGCTCGCCGTAAGATTCCGAGAGATTATTAGCCGTCCCGCGAACAGACATGATGTCGTTGACCGCCAATACTGGCGCATCTTGTGAAGAAATCTTTTTGACGGCGGCCAGACGGCGCCAAGCGGCTGGGTCCAGTTTTTCCTGATTGCCAAGGACCGCGTCTACGCCCGACATCTCGGCGAATGAGTTCGGGTCGATCTGCGCCGCGCACCCCGTCACCAAAAGCATGGCCTCTGGCTCGCGTCTGCGGGCGCTTCGGATCTTTTGGCGCGTGTGGCGCACAGCCTCGTTTGTTACGGCGCAACCGTTGACAATTATGGCATTGGCCAGCCCAGCCGCCGTAGCGAGGCGGCTGATTGTTTCGCCTTCCGCCGCGTTCAGCCGACACCCTAATGAAAGGACGCTAACGCCATTTCCCGTTTCCGCGCCACGATCATGCTCAATCATGAGCGCTATGTAGTAAAGCCGATGCCCTTTGTCGAAGGGTAGGGCTGAAAAGCGCCACTATGATGTGCATTCTTTCGGCTGGACCAGCGAACTAAGTTCGCGCAGTACGCCGTAGATGCGCCCGCCGGCAACTGCCGCCAAAGCTCTGCCGATCGCCGGCTTCTCTTGCTCTGACGCATCGGAGAGTAGAGCGGGCAGCGCATCGCTGAGGAGGCTCAACGCTTCTGCTACAGGTAGATCGCCCGATACGCCTAGCTGGGCCACGTAAGCTGCTCGGGCTAATGGCGTCGTCGCGTCGTCCGCGCGCAACGCGCTGCGCAGCCGCAAAATTTTCGCCCCTTCCGTTTTTACGCGCAGACGCGTCTTTCGGTCACCATTCTCGACTACTACGCCATTAATAAGCACTTCTTCGAACGGTCGAAGTTTCAGTATCAGCCCCGCCATCTTGCTTCCCTCAAACGCCCTATGCGAGCAATCTCGCTGAAAAACAACCTGAACGAGAAGCGTAAATGGATCCTTAACAGTTGCGATCAATTCTCCATAGAGAGTAAAATCGTAAATCCGATCACCATAAACAGAGCAAACGGCAAGAATGCTGAAAGCATCGCGGGCGCGACGCCAAGTTTTCCAATTGCGAGCATCAAATTTTCGGCGACAAAATAAACAAAACCAAGCCCAGCGCCGCCGACGGCGCGGACAAGCTGGTTCCCTTGGCGACGCACGCCAAAGCCGGCAACGGCCCCAAGCAACGGCATAACAAGCGTGGACATCGGCCGCGAGAAACGCGACAGCAAAGAGGTCATAGCGGCGCTGGAGTCCGCCCCATCGGACTGAAGTTTCCCAATTTGGCGCAGAAGTCCGGGCAAAGGCGTTCGATCGGCGTTTAACGTCAAGGCGAACAGCAATTCCGGATCGAGCGTTGTATCCCACAGCGCAGACGCCTCGCGCGCGACACCCAAAGTCGACGCGTCCAGCCGCGTCAGGCCATTGAGCCGCCAAGCTCCTTCGGCGAACACCGCCGACCGCGCCTCGATTATGCTTTCCATCAGCCCGTTTTCATCTCGATTATAAACCACAACGCCATTGAGCTGGATTTTTTCCGTAGAGCGAACTGCACTTTGGGCACTGATAAGCGCATTGTCGTGCACTATGCGCACATCCGTTCGCGTCCCTAAATCGTCAGGCAGGTCTACCGAGTAATCATTCGCAACCCAATAGGCGAGTTTTTCGGTCGCCTTGACGACTACGAGCTCATGGAACGCGAAATGGCAGAGCGCGATTGCTCCGCACACAATGCCAATTGGCGCAAGCACGCGGTGGATTGACATGCCCGCGGCGCGCATGATCGTAATTTCGCTCGTCAGATTCAGAGTCGCCAGCGTGACAACAATGGCCAGCAAGGCAGCGAATGGCGCGAATTGGCTCGCTATTTGGGGCGCGCGCAGACCGACGTAATTGATGATCGACGAAAGCCCGGCACCGTCTGCTGCATTTATGGCCTTAGACTCATTCAGCAGGTCGAGCATCTGAAGCAGAATGACGAAAAATAGCAAAAAGCCGATAAAACGCACTGCAAAAAGCCGACCTACATAGCTGGTAAACAATCCGTCGGGGCCAATCATGGGGCCAGGCTCCGCAGGCGCGTTTCCTCGTCAGGCTCGAGAGAGGTTTCTGTGACGACGCGAATGGTTTCGTCGTCGCGCCGCCCCATCACGCGCGCAAGGCGAGCCCGGTCGATCGAACCGAGATAGAGCACAACGCTGATGCAGGCGAACAAGAACAGCAGACCCCACATCGACACGTATGGTGACAATTGCCCTTTTGAGGCAACAACCGTGCCCCATTCCTCGAGCAACTCGTGGTAAATGATCAAAATTGCGACGCCGATAATGGGTTGCAGCGCAGATTCTCGTCGGCGCCCGGTTACGCCCGTAGCGATAGCAAGAATGGGCATTACCAAAAAAGTGATCGGATGAATCAAACGCCAATGGAAACTCGCCTGATATTCTTGCCAGAGCGGCGTGCCGCGCAATTCATCAGTCCGCAGTAATGCGAGAACTTCGCTAAAGGTAGCCTCGTCAGCCGAACCGCCGCGTGGCCGGAATACCTCCGACATAGGCAACGCGAGTTCGAGATCAAAGCTCTCAAAATTCAGGGTCTTGATGTCAGCGGCCGTGGCGCCAACCAGAATTTGCCTACCCGTCTGAAGTTTTAAAAGCAGTCTGGAAATGTCCGGTGTTGTAGAGATTGATCCGTACTGCGCAGTGATCACCGTCCGCGCGCCGGTTTCTTCCCGCATTTCTAGAAAGATGTCTCGCGCCTCCCGCGTTTCCGGATTGACCGACCCCAGGCGGATCGTCGCCTTGTCGGTAATCTCTATGAACTCTCCTTGCGGAATTCGAATGCCAAACGCGCCGCTCACCACATCGAAACGAATTTCCTGGTATCGATAGCTTCCATAGGGCTGGACGTAGCTCACAAGAAGAAAGTCAGCGACCATCAAAGCCAGCATCAACCCGTAGACTGGCCGCATCAGCCGCCCGAAAGACGCGCCGCTCGAGTTCAGCGCATCTAGCTCGCTCGACATGGAGAGGCTTCGGAAAGCTAGCAACACGCCGAGAAAGCCACCCAGTGGCAGCGCCAGTCCCAGATAGTGGGGCACCAGGTTTGCGAGCATACGCCATACGACGTCGACGGGACCCTTTTCCGCCAAGACGAAATCGAACAGCCTTAGCATCTGCTCGAGCATAAGCAGCATGGCGGCAACGCCGAGCGCCAGCATCAATGGCGTCAGGACCGCTCGCATTATGTATCTGTCGATCAATCCCATGGGGTAAGGCTGAAGATCCCGGATCGTGTGGCGAATCGCGGCGGCGGCATGTCCCGCCGACGTTTCGGTCTAGCGAATTTAGTCGTTGCGGGGAACCACAGACGTTGCGTCACTCAGCGCGCGGTCTGGGCTAAAGCCGATCTGCCGAGCAAGCGGCGCGGTTGCAAAGAAAAGCGATATGTTGAGGATTTGAGCAAGTCCCGCCTCCGCCAGCAGCATTCCGGCGACCCTTGCCTCCGGCGCACCGACCAATGGGGCGAGTGAGAGGGCGACGCTCGCGTAGACCAGCTCCTGGTTTGGGAGGAAGGGAATACGGCTCACCACCAGTTGGGTTGCCACGAATAAGCCCCAAATCTCGAATGAGGCGCCTGGCAGGGCTGCGGCGTACATCGAGACCTGCAAGGCGGGGAACATGAGCTGGCGAACGGCATGGATTGTGACGAGCTCGCCGATCGACTTTGATGGCAGGCTTGTCAACTTGCGCCTCGCCAGCACGGCGACAAGCGACAATATCGCGGCGATTCCAAACGCGAAAGCGAACAGGGCCGGACCACCCGGAACTGCGTCGACTGCCAAGTCGAGCAATCCGAAGAGTGCAAGGCCCGAAATGGCGGCGATGGTGGCGAGATTCGACGTAAAGGCTGTTACCAGATTATTGTCCTTTATAGCCCCTAGGACTCGCCGATCCGATAGGGCAAGCCGCCGACGCGCCCAGAGAGCCAGAAACGCCTCTCCCGAATATCCGGCTACGGCATAATTGTAGACCTTCTTGCGCACGAAAACCGGCAAATGACGAAGCATTGGCCGTCTCCAGAGCATTTCAAAAGCGGCAGTGTCAGAAAGGGGCGGCACGAGAAAGCGCAAGGCGAAAAACAGGTAAAACCAAGGCGAGGCAGGCAGCGAAGTGATTACATCCGTGAAGCCCAACTGCGTCAGCCGGTAGACCAGGAAGGCGCAGACCGCTGCGAATAACGTTGACTGCGAGAAAGAAATGGCGCGCTGGACGCCCGGCCGCGCCCGCACTGAACGCCACCACTCATATCCCTTCCGTAATCTCACGCCCAACCGGGATGCGACCATTGCAATAACAAATTGCCTGCTGCGTCTGCCTGACCCGTCAGGGGCGCTCCCCGGCGCAATTGGGTAAGGCTCGGTCAGGAGAGGCCGCGCGCGAGGGGGGCGGGCGCCCGATCTGTTAGATCCTCGCCGTTACGTGCTGACGCCAGCGAGACGCCTGGGGCGCCTCCACCGGCTTCGTCGAGAAGCTGGAATACGTCCGCGTCCGGTTCATCAAACAGGCGTCCAAAAGCAACCTCCGCATGCGGTGGTTGGAAGGTCATCACGCAATTGCTGATAAAACTCGTCAACTCACCAACGAGAAGCGTTCCGTCGACAATATAAAAATCTACCCGCATGAACGAAAAGCCGGCGCTTAATTTTTCGGAGAATGCCCTTAAATCAGCTAGCTGCTCAGGATAAGGAAACGGGCGACCGATCGAACGGCGCCGGTACGACACAGGTACGCGCTCGCCATCTAGGGTAAAGAAATCCCGAGTATGTTCAGTGAAGCGATCATAGTCGACCCAGACAAGCTTTGCCCGGCCGTGGAAGCAAAGAACCTTAATGTCACGGATGTCGCCAAATGCCCCGCCAATCAAAGGTTCGACAATAAGTTTGTGCTCGAGCGTCTTGTAGTTCGGCTCGCGATTGGCGTCGAAGTAACTCTTCCTCAGCCAGTATTTCAGAATTCTCCGCCGGGTTTTATCGGGCTGCGTCTCCAGCGCCATCACTTCCTGACTCGAGTGTGTCGCTTTGACGACGCAGGGAAGGGGAAAAACATATGCGTCAATTTCCTCTGACGTTCTAAGAATTGCTGCCGTTGGAACGACGTGATCTGGGCCAATGGTCCGTGCAACGAATTCTTTGACCAGTTCCTTGTCCGTTACCGCGACTCTTCGCGGGTCGCGCGCATCTTCAGACAGTTTCAAGGTGATAAGGCGATCAGTAAAGGTGCGCGGTTCGCGCAAATTGGGAAAACGCTTGTTGAAGGCGAAGTAGAACATTTGGGCGATAGCCGAATTGACGGCGCGCGTGTCTGGCAACACGCCAAGTATGGCGGTGCCCAGCCATTCGAGAAACAGCCACGATCTTGTCCGCGCCGCCATCGCCGCCGTCCTTGTTTTCCCGTTTCAGCAGCGCGCTACTGCCGCCAATCGCAATTGAGCCTGCTCTAGGGGCGAGGCCGAAACCCGTCAATCGCCTCGCCATAATTGGCCAGCAACCCATCCAGAATCGCCGGCCAGTTGAAATCCCTGCTGCGGCGCAACGCTCCTGCAGCCACGCGTCGACGTTCCTCTGGCGCAGTCGCCAGCGTCGCAACCGCTGCCGCGAAAGCAGGTGCGCCCACAACGGGCGAGGCGAGCAGGCCTGTCACGCCGTGTTCGACGAGGTGCTGCGTGACCCCGTCCCCGGCGCAGATTGGCGGTACGCCGCAGGCCATGGCTTCAAGGGTAACATTGCCAAAAGTTTCTGTGACGCTTGGATTGAGAAAGATATCTGCGCTGGCGTAGGCGCGCGCCAGATCAGGCCCATCCAGGAAACCGGCGAAGGCGGCGTCCGGCAGCAATGACTGAAAGCGCGCGCGTTCGGGGCCGTCGCCGACAATCAGCGCCCGGACAGTCGGCGTCGTCCGGGAAGCGAGGCGGATGGACGCGGCGAACTCCTCGATTCCTTTCTCA
>CAZSBU010000003.1:14286-31821 GCA_964605055.1 uncultured Caulobacterales bacterium
GAACGCAACGACCACATCGCTATCTGCAAATCCGAGGGAGCGCCGCCAATCCATGTCGCGACGTTCCGCATTGAAAATTGTCGTATCGACGCCTCGTCCCCAGAGTCTTACGTCGCGTCCAATGCGGTCGGCGCGCAATTCGTCCGCCATCTGAGGCGATGGCGCGTAGACATGCTCGCAGCGCGTATAAAAACGGCGCATATAGGCGGTCAAGTATCGCTCGGCCCACCGCGCTCCATAATAGCGTGGGTAAGTATCAAACCGGGTGTGAAAAGAAGCCACAGCGGGAATGCGTCGGGCGCGCGCATAATCGAGCGCTTTAAGGCCGAGATAGTCCGGGGCGGAGACATGGATGAGGTTAGGTTCGAGCGCGGCCAAGCGACGGCGCGCTTCGGCTGATAGCCCGGTCGCAAATCGATATTCACCGCGTCCGCCGGGTAAGGCAAACGATGGCGTGGAGATGACTTCGCCGCGGTAATCAAACGCCGGTTGCTCAGCGGTCGGGGCAAAAACGAGAACCTGGTGGCCCCGGTCCTCAAGATGGCCGACGAGCCGATTGAGCGCCCGCGCCGCGCCGTCGAGCACATAATTGTAGTTGCCGGAGAAAAGCGCCACCCGGAAGGGCCGAACCGGCGCGTCCGGCAACAAATTGGCGTCTTTGCGTGCAGTAAAGTTCTCGCCAGCCATCGCATCCCACCCAAGCCTCGCGGTATATGTGGGCGCGCGGACCGGAACGCAATGATCGTTTGCGTAAAGAACGTCATCGCCGATCATGGCTCGAGTCGGCCCTCCACCCAGTCCCAGAAAAGGGCGGAAATATCGGCCCCGCCGAATCGCCGAACCTCCTGTACGCCCGTTGGGGAGGTGACGTTAATCTCCGTCAACCAATCTCCGATGACGTCGATGCCGGCCAGGATGAGCCCCAGCGAGGATAGCGTCGGCCCGATGCGATCACAGATCTCCTGATCGCGCTCGGTCATCTCGACCTCCTCGGCGCGCCCGCCAACATGCATGTTCGATCGCGTTTCGCCCGCCGCTGGCACACGGTTGATGGCACCCACCGCCTCCCCATCGAGCAGGATAATGCGCTTGTCGCCGTGGCGCACGGCCGGCAGGTATTTCTGGATGATGGAAGGTTCGCGATAGGCTTCGAGAAACAACTCAATAAGCGCGTTGAAGTTTGCGTCGTCTGCGTTGATGCGGAAAACCCCTGCGCCGCCATTGCCATAAAGCGGTTTGACGATGACGTCGCCATGTTCGGCCCGGAAAGCGCGCATCGCTTCGGGGTCGCGCGTGATGAGCGTCGGCGGCGTCAGGTCAGAGAATGTCGTCACAAAGAGTTTTTCAGGCGCATCGCGGATCGCGCGCGGATCGTTGATGACGAGAACGCTCGGCTGGAGCCGTTCGAGCATCTGCGCCGCCGTGATGTAGGCCATGTTGAACGGAGGGTCCTGGCGCACCAGAACGACGTCCATTGAGTGAAGGTCCAGCGGTTCCGGCGCGCTGAGCTGTACGTGCGCCCCTTGTTCGCGGGCTAGCGCCTCAATCTTTCCCGCGCGCGCTGAGACGCGGCCATCCCAAAGGCTTAGCGCATCCGGCTGATAGACCCAGATTTCAGCCTTGCGCGTGAACGCTTCAAGCGCCAGGTCGAACGTCGTGTCGCCATGCACGTTGACGTTCTCAATCGGATCCATCTGTATGGCGATTTTCAGTGTCATGATAACTATCCGAATTCATTGCGCGGGCGGGGCATAGTCGGCGTAAATGACATAACTGACGACTTCCTTTACGCCGCGCGTCGTGCGCGCCAGATAAAGGGCGCGCTCGAGGGACTCTTGCGTGCGCGCCGCGCCGATCATGTAAACGACCCCCTCAGAGACATCGTAGCGATAATCATTGTGGTAGACCTGATTATCGGCCAGCAGTCGCGATCTCAGCGCTGTGCCAATCCGGGCGTCTGCTGTCGAGCGACCGAACGAGATCTTGTCGCCCACTTTGATCTCATCAATCACTTCCTTCACGCCGTCAGCGCGGCGCGCGTTGTCGATGACTTTCTGCTTGCCTTCTTCGGTCCGCATGGCGCCGGACAAAAGCACGCGTCCCTCGTAAATCGTGACTGACACATCGGCGTAATCATACGCCCGATCGGCGAAGAGAATGCCGCGCAAATTGCTGCCCGCGCCTAGATCGGAGAAACTCTGGTCAAGCTTTCTGCTTGAGGTGCAGGCCGGCGCGGCAAGGAGCGCGATCGCGAGCGCTGCAGCAAGTATTTTTCCCATTTTCATTGGCTCACCTGCCTATTGTTCAATCCGAAAGCTGCAACCGATACACGCCGTTTCGTCCACTGACACAAGTTGAGGGGGCCGGGTCTCGAGTCTCATCGATCGGCCCGCCAAGCGTCCGCCAAGACCCGGACGCGCCACCCGACGACTGCGACGATATCGTAACGCACAGCGCCGGCCGCAAGCTCGGGCTTTCCTGCCAGAAAAGCCTCCCCCGCTCGCTCAATGCGTCGGCGGGTGCGCTCGCCAACCGCGAAAACGGCCTCGTCGGCACTCCGTCGCGCCTTGACCTCGGCAAAGACAATAAGGCTCCCCCGACGCAAAACGAGATCAATTTCGCCTGCGTGGGACTGAAACCGGCGCGTGATGACTGAAAAACCACGGAACCCGTAGGCGATCGCCGCGAGCGTCTCCGCGCGGCGGCCCATGCGTTCGGCGACCCGCCGGCGCGCTGCCTTGCCGTTAAGCGTCGCTGAAGCGGGCCTTTTTTGCCAATCCAAGGTCATTTCAGGCCCGTTGGGTCGGTCGGTTTCTTAGCGCCAAGGCCAAGGGCGCGTTCATAAGCGAGGCGCTTCGGCGCGCCGAGAGCCTCGGCCGCGGCGGCGGCCGCGTCGCGCACGCTCATCTGCTCGAGAGCCTGCGTCAGGAAGGCGTCGAGATCGCTGGCGTCGGCGGGCGGCACGGCAGGCGGATGGACGACAATCACAATCTCGCCTTTCGGCGGCGCGGCGGCGTAGCGGCGGCTCAGTTCGTGAAGGGTTCCTTCGATTGCTTCCTCGTGGATTTTGGTCAGCTCTCTGGCCACCACTGCGTTTCGCCCGCCATAGGCCACCGCCATCGCCGCCAGCGACGCCGCAAGGCGGTTGGGGCTTTCAAAGAACACTAGCGTTGCGTCAATGGCGGCGAGTTTCTTTAGGAAGACCAGCCTCGCGGCGTCGGCGGCCGGCGGAAAGCCCGCGAAATAAAATCGATCGGTCGGCGCGCCCGAAATGGACAGCGCCGCCAGCGCCGCCGAGGGGCCGGGAATGGTGAATACTGCGACGCCCGCATCGCGCGCAGCCCGCACAAGGCGATAGCCCGGGTCGGAAATCAGCGGCGTGCCTGCGTCGGAAACAAGACATATGCGGGCGCCGCCAACCAACCTCTCGAGAATTCCCGGACCGACCTCAGCCGCGTTATGGTCGTGGTAGGCCGCGCGCGGCGTCTCGACGCCATAGGCCTGGCACAGCCGCGCCGTATGGCGCGTGTCCTCGCACAGGATGAGATCCGCCACTTTCATGGTTTCAATCGCCCGGCGCGAAATGTCACCCAGATTACCGATCGGCGTGGCTGTCACATAAAGGCCGGGTTCAAGTGTCATGATCGCCTCGCCGGCGTCGTCGCCGGGAAGAAGAAGTTTCGCGGGCGTCCACCAGTGTGTTTACGGCGCAAAACGGCGCAGTTAGGGTGCCGCGCATACATCGTTGTCGGCTCCTGCGCTGGCTGGACGAATGACAAGCAGTGAGCAGGCGAGGCGAGGGGAACGTGGAGAGGATGGCGACGGTGCGCAACGATTTTCCAACTCTTTCCGCGACTGTTAATGGCGGCGCGCCCGCTGCGCGTCGGCGTGTGACGTTCAGAGGATTTTGCGCCGGGATCATCGCTCTGATCGCTGTTGCGGGTTGCGCTGGATCCCCAAGAGAAGCAGGCCCCATCGTCGCCCGCCCCGCTCAGGAAACCGCGCCCGTTCCCGGGGCTGAAGCCCCTACCCGCTATGATGAACGCGCTTACGTCGCGCCATTGCACATGCAGGGGCAGGCGCCCGTTCGGGTCGCCTTGCTGTTGCCCTTTGGCTCCAGCGCGGACGCGGTAAAAAAAGTCGCCGCCGCGATGTTCGACGCCGCGCAACTCGCCTCGTTTGAGGCAGGCGATGACAGGTTCCTTTTGCTGCCGAAAGACACCGGTGGAACGGCGGATGGCGCGGCGGCCGCGGCCCGCTCGGCGCTTGCCGACGGCGCGGAGATCATTCTGGGCCCCCTCTTTGCCGAAGAGGTCACCGCTGTCGCTGCGATCACGCGCGCCGCGCGCGTGCCGCTCGTTGCGTTTTCCTCCGACGTCGCCTCGGCCGGCGACGGCGTTTATCTGCTCAGCTTTCCGCCGGAAATCGAAATCGCCCGCGTGACGGAATACGCGGTCAGCAGGGGAATTTACCGGTTCGGTCTTCTGGCGCCGGCTTCCGACTTCGGTGCGCGTGTCGCGACCGCCTTTGCCGGGTCGATCGGCTCGCGCGGCGCAACGCTGGTCCATGAAGAGCGCTACGAACAATCCCCCGACGCGATGCTGGCGCCGGCCCGGCGCCTTGCCGCCTTCGCCCGCCCAGGCGCAGCGCCGGACGGCTCTCAAGACGGCCTTCAGGCGGTGATGTTGCCTGAACAGGGCACGCTCCTGCGGGCGCTGGCGCCGCTGCTCCCCTATTACAATGTCGATGTAGGCCGCGTGAAGCTTCTCGGACTGTCGGCTTGGAACAATCCCCGACTGACGCGAGAGCCCGCGTTGCGGGGCGGCTGGTTCGCTGCGCCCGACCCCGCGATCTCGGCGAACTTCATCAATCGCTACCGCTCCGCTTTCGGCGAAGAGCCGCCAAAGCTCGCCTCGCTTAGCTATGATGCGACGTTGCTGGCGGCGCGCCTCGCCCAATCGCCGCGCCGCCGGGGGCGACTTGATGAAGCCGTGCTCGTGAACCCGAATGGCTATTTCGGCGCCGACGGCCTCTTCCGCTTGCGCAGCGACGGACGCATCGAGCGCGGCCTCGCCATCCTGGAGATCCAGCCGGGCGGCGTGACGACGATCGATCCCGCGCCGCAGGCGTTCTCGGTCGGCTTCTAACGCGGTTTCCAAGGCGGATTCTGGCGACTTCGGCGCTTTTGAGCCCGGGACGCGATCCATTGTGGATCGAATAGACATTGTGGATCGACCTCGCCTCCGTTTCATACGCCGGGCCTCGCCCGACAGCCGACGCTGATTTGCTCGGCCAAAACAGGGTAGGGGCGCCGCAGGGGGTGGGGGATAACTTTTTTTCGAAATATATTTTTTCTGGCGGCTTTAGCGCGCCGAGAGAAGTTCGGCGCGCACCCGCACGCTCCTGGTTGCGATCGCGATCTCGACGAGAAACGCGCAGAGCCCGCAAATGATTCCGATCATGGCGAGAATAAAAAGACCCGCGACGAGCGCGGCCGCTTCGCCGCCAGCAATTTCCCCAATGAACAAGACGGCGACAACGATGGCCACAAGGAGCGCCGACGCCGAAAACAGGTTTACGGATAAGTTTGAGAAAAACATGCGCCGGTCGAGGGTCGCGAGTTCCGCAAGCTGTGCGGCGCGAAGCGCCGGATGCAAGTTGTCGAGCACTTCCGTTTCGAGGTTGCGCGCGCGGTCAACGACGCGCCCGAGCCGGGTTGTGACAACGTTCAGGATCGACCCGATGGCGACCAGCAGGAAAACGGGCGCGACGGATAGCTGAATGATCGTGCCGATCTCGTCATAGGCGCTAGGGAGGATTGAGTCCGGCACGGATTCTTGAAACCTTGGCGAAGCTGAACAGTCGGCAAGCGGCCATGGCCGCACGGGGACCTTGGCCCTAAAGCCAGCGCCGCTTCAAGCGAGAATCGCGTTCACAAGCGCGTTGAGAACGCGCGCGCCAGCGGGCGTCGTTTTGAGGCGGTCGCCCTCAAGGGTTAGGAGCCCATCTGTGGCGAGTTCGGGCAGACGGGCCGCCCGCTCGCCGAGCGTTCCCCAATCCGTTGACGACAGCGTCACGCCTTCGACAAGGCGCAGCCCCATCGCAAGGCGCTCGACGAGACGGGCCTCGGCTGTCAACGGCTCGAGCAAGATCGACCCAGATCCGTCGGCCTCCACCGCCGCCAGATAGTCCGCTGGCGCCCGCGCCGCCTCAGTCGCCCAGCGTGCGCCATTCAAGGCCAATCGTCCGTGTGCGCCCGGTCCGACGCCGATGTAATCTCCTTGCCGCCAGTAGACGAGGTTGTGCGCGGATTGGTGGCCGAGCGCGGCGTGGCTCGAAATCTCGTAGGCCGGCAGTCCCGCCTCGCGCGTCATCTCCTGCGTCAATTCGAAGAGATCGGCGGCGACATCATCGTCAATTGGCGTGAGCGCGCCGCGCGCCGCCTGCGCAGCGAAGGCGGTGCCGGGCTCAATTGTGAGTTGGTAGGCTGACAAATGCCTGACGCCAGCGGCCAGCGCCTCGCCGAGTTCAGCCGCCCAATCGTCTGGCGTCTGAGCAGGCAAGGCGTAGATGAGATCGAACGTTGCGCGCGGAAACGCTTTGAGCGCTGCGTCAATCGCCCGGCGCGCCGAAGCGGCGTCATGGTCCCGACCGAGGAATTTCAGCGACGCCTCGCGCAGCGATTGCACGCCGAGCGACACTCGATTGACGCCGGCGCGGGCGAAGTCTGAAAAGCGCGCAGCGTCCGCGTCGGTCGGATTAGCTTCAATCGTGATCTCCGCGTCCGTCGCAAGTCCCCAGAGCCGGTCAGTCGCTGCGATGACCCCTTCGATCACTTCGGCGGGCGCAAGCGACGGCGTGCCGCCGCCGAAATAAACGCTCGAGACGCGACGGCCTGGCGAACGCGCCGCCCAATGCTCAAGGTCGCGCGTCAGCGCCGCCGTCCATCGCGCGGCGTCGATGTTGCGGTTCTTGTAGACATTAAAGTCGCAGTAGGGACAGATCCGCGCGCAATACGGCCAGTGAACATATATGGCGAGGTCAGCTTGATCAGATGTCATCCGGCGTCGGCGGCCGATGCCGCAACGCCAGGGGCTAAGCACGCCGCGACGAGCTGTCGGAAGGCGTCGGCCCGGTGCGAGATGGCGTGTTTTTCAGCCGGGTTCATCTCTCCAAAAGTGAGATTTCCGCCAGCGGGCGTGAAAATCGGGTCGTAGCCAAAACCGAGATCGCCGCGTGGCGGGAACGCGATCGCCCCATCGACCGCGCCGATAAAGGTTTCCGCATGACCGTCTGGCCAGGCAAGGCAAAGCGCGCAGACAAACCGCGCGGAGGGATCAGTCGAGCCGCTCTCGCGAAGCGCTTTCTCAATGCGGGCGATGCCGCGATTGAAGTCCCGACCGTCAACGCCCGGCGCCTCGGCCCAGTCTGCCGACCACACGCCTGGCGCGCCGCCAAGCGCGGCGACCTCAAGCCCGGAATCGTCGGCAAGCGCCGGCAGCCCTGAGGCCTGCGCCGCCGCATGCGCCTTGATCGCGGCGTTGCCGGCGAACGTGGTTTCGGTCTCCTCAGGGATAGCTAGCCGCCGATCGCTCGCCGATACCGCCTTGATGCCGAATGGCATGATCAAGTCATTGATTTCCAGAACTTTTCCAGAGTTATGACTGGCGATTATGAGCGTATCAGAATGAAGGTGTCGGGCCATAGGTCGCTGCGCCATATCCTTTATCGGCAAAAAATTATCGTTTTTCGACGAAAAACCTCTTGCATTGTTTTTCGATAAGTATATATCGATATTCAACAAGACGGCGCTAGCCGCAATCAACCGGGAAGCCGGTTCTCACGTGCCTCGATACCGACGTTAAACGACAAAGTTGGATGAAAAAAAGAGCGGTGCGGCCAAAGCCGTCACCGCCCAAGAATACAGCCAAAACGCGCCTGCAAACCACCAGTTCCTAGCCGGAAATTCCAGAAAGGGTGACCGAAATGATCAACAACCACGCATCTGACAGAATCGGCAAAATTGACGCGTTTGTCAATGTCGCCGCGACCATCCTCGTTATCGCGCTCATCGGCGCAAGCTACGGCCTCTCGCTCGCGCAATTCGCGCAACTGGCGTGAGGCCGGTCCGAGAACAGCAATTGTTTGGCGCTTTCAGACGCAAAAACCCGGAGCTCGCTATGCGCCGTTTCCTCTTGCCTACGCTTCTTCTCGCGGCCGCAGTCGGGTTCGTTAACTTGGCGGCAATGCGCGCCGATTGCGCTTGCGCCGCCGATCCTTCCGCTCTGTCGGCGGCCAAGGCCGCCTTCCACCTGGCGGTCTTTTTCTAAAGGGCGGACGCGAATGAAAAGCCCCCAAAAAGCTTTGGAGAAAAAAACGCTGGCGACGCTTTTCGCCATAGGGCTGAACGTCGCGCGGATCGTCATCTGGATCTCTCTCGCCGGTTTGACGATTGCGATGGTCTTAGTCCCTCTCCTGCCGATGCTGATCGATTGGGTGACCCAGTTTGACAACGTCCATGTCGAAAGCGACGTCGAGATCGAGCCCGGCGACTTTGTAAAGCTAGCCCGGGCCTATGTTTCGCTGGGCGTCGGGCTTTATGTGATCGAACGTTTGCTTGAATTGCTGCGGACGATCAGGATCGGCACCCCGTTTGTTGCTGCGAACGCCCTCCGGTTTCGGCGAATCGGGCATGCGCTCCTATTGGGCGAGGCGGCAAAATTCGTCTTCGGCATCGCCGGCGCGGCCGTCGGCTCAGAGATCAACATTAACCTTAGTGTGACCTCGTTCATCGCGATCGCCTCTGTCTTCGTGCTCGCGGAGATTTTCGCCGAAGGCGCGCGCATGAAGGAAGAACAGGACCTGACCGTCTGATGTCCATCGCCGTCAAACTCGACAGGGTGTTGCTCGACCGCGGGATGTCGCTGACGGAACTGTCCGAGCGCGTCGGAGTGACGATCGCCAATCTGTCGATTTTAAAAACCGGCAAGGCGAAGGCCATGCGTTTCTCGACGCTGGAGGCGATCTGCAAGGAATTGCGCTGCCAGCCGGGCGATCTCCTGACATTCATCGACGACGGCGCGCCCATCCGGGACGACTGAGGCGTCCGATGACCAAGACGGCCTCGAAATGAGCTGCGAAGCGCCTAGCTGGTCGCAAGACCAATTATCCGCTCAATAAAGGGGGCCTTTCGATCAGCGTAATCTGCGACCAGAACGCCGGCTGGATCGCACAACGACAATTTCAGCGCCGCGTATTCGCTTGCGGCCGCGGGTGAGGCAATGAGGTAGTTCCGAAAGTTTATGTGTTGAACGATTTGCGGCGAACCAATCGCGAATACATGAAGGTGGAAGCCGACGCCGCCGTTCGCTTTGGCGGCTTTGCTGAAATACCTGCGCCCTTCAATTCCATACGGTCCGCGCGCGTCGTATCCAAGTCGAGACAGGCGCGCGGCGTTACTGTCGATGTCTTCGAGGCGCTGCACCTCGCCCAGCATGTCGATTACCGGTTTGGCAACCATTCCGGGAATGGAAGTGCTGCCGATATGGCGCAACCCTGTCAGCCCCGGTTCCAGCGCCCGCCGCAACAACGACGCTTCCGCTGCGAAAAACTCAGGCCAATTTGGGTCGTATGGGCGAACAAACTTTCGCATATTACACGGCTAGCACCGTCTTACTTCAATCGCTATCGCCGGATCTTCGAGAAGACACATCAACCCGATATGGAGAAGCAGGGGGACTTTTAACCCTCCCCTTGCTCCGATTGCCGGGTTTGGCCTGAAGCCCTATATCCGCCCTATGACAATTCTTGACCTCTCAAAGCGCGAGACGGCGCACGGAACGGAGTCGATCGGACGCTTGCCGATCGTTGGCCTGACGCGCGAGCGGCTGGAGGCGGCGCTTGTCGAACGTCTGGGTCTCGACCCGCGCAAGGCCCGGATGCGCGCGGGCCAGATCTGGCGCTGGGTTTATCACTATGGCGTTGTTTCGTTCGAGGCGATGACCGACATCGGCAAAGACATGCGCGCGGCGCTCGCCGCAACATTTTCGATTGACCGGCCGCGGACGATCGAGCGCCAGATCTCCGTCGATGGCGCGCGGAAATATCTGTTCTCGCTCGGGCCGGGCGCAGAGGTCGAAACGGTCTATATTCCGGACGTCGGCCGGGCAGGGGCCTTGTGCGTCTCCAGCCAGATCGGCTGCACGCTGACCTTCACGTTCTGCCATACCGGCACGCAGGCGCTGGTGCGGAATCTGACTGCGGCCGAGATCGTCGGCCAGATCATGGCGGCCAAAGACGATCTCGGCGAATGGCCCTCCGGGGGCGAAGACAGATTGTTGTCGAACGTCGTCTTCATGGGCATGGGCGAGCCGCTCTATAATCTTGAAAATGTAGCGGACGCCATGTCCGTCATTTCCGATGGCGACGGGGTGTCGATCTCGCGCCGCCGCGTGACGGTCTCGACATCGGGCGTCGTGCCGAAAATGCGCGCGCTTGGCGAACGGACAAACGCCATGCTGGCGATATCCCTCCACGCCACCAACGATGCGCTGCGCGACGAACTCGTGCCGATTAACCGGCGCTATCCGATCGCTGAGTTGATGGAAGCGTGCCGGACCTATCCTGAGGTCAGCAACGCGCGCCGGATAACGTTCGAATATGTCATGCTGAAAGGCGTCAACGACACCGACGCCGAGGCCCGCGCGCTCATTCGCCTGCTGAAGAACGTGCCGGCCAAGATCAACCTTATTCCGTTCAACCCTTGGCCGGGGGCGCCGTATGAGTGCTCAACCTGGGAGCGGATCGAGGCTTTCGCCGATATCCTCAACCGCGCGGGCTACGCCTCGCCGATCCGCACGCCGCGCGGCCGGGACATCTTCGCCGCCTGCGGACAGTTGAAATCGGCAAGCGTCAAGCAGCGCGCGAGCGAGGCGAGGCGCGAGCGCGCTGCCGGTTTATGAGAGCCGGGGCGTTGCGGATAACGCCGTCCATCGCGATCGATCCTTCCGAACTCTCTGAGGCATTTCTCCGGGCCAGCGGGCCGGGCGGGCAAAACGTCAACAAAGTCGAGACCGCAGTGCAGCTTCGCTTTGATGCGGCGAACTCACCATCGCTGCCGGCCGCCGTTAAGTTGCGCCTGCGCGCCATTGCCGGGCGGCGCATGACGAAAGAGGGCGAGATCGTCATTGAGGCGCGGCGCTTCCGCACACAGGAGCGCAACCGCGCTGATGCGCGCGAGCGTCTCGCTGCGCTGATCGCCGAGGCGGCCGCGCCGCCAAAACGACGGGTGCCGACCCGAGCGCCGGCCTCCGTTCGCGCGCGACGGCTCGACGACAAAAGACGCCGCAGCGAGCGGAAAAGCCTGCGGGCGCGTCCGGAAGATTAAGCGCAGCGTCAGAGTTTTTTCAGATCGCATGCTGGCGAGAAAGGAAGGCGCCATGCTCAGTCGCCGTCAGATCAGCGTTGCAGGCCTTTTCACCTTAGGCTGGCCAGCCGTCTCGGTCGGTTCGGAAGGTAGCGGGACGCCTGCGCCGGCGCTGGTCGTGCAGACATTCCTTCGGGCGATTGTGGGCCGCCGCCGGGAACTGGGCAGGTTTATCGAACTCAATTGGCTCGCGATGGACCGTGAGGGGATCGACCAAGGTCTCTTCAGTCACGCCACATTGTTCGATGTCGTTAGCGCAATAGAGAACGATGAGGATCGCATCGATTACATCGTCGAGGTCGGCTATCTCACGGCGGGAGGATATGGAGACGTGAGCGCCCGCTTTGACGAGATAAGGTCCCGGCATCGCATGACGCCGGTCGAGGGCTTGGCGTTGCCGATTTGGGACGCGTGGTCGGCGAGCGGCAATTGCGCCCGGTCGCCTCGGCCTAGCCCCGAAACGGTCACTTGAGTGGCGCGACGGGCTCCTTTCCTTAACCCAGGAGGATGCTCCCCGTTGGCAATGTCGGGCGAGGGGCGTATGTCATCCCGGATTGGGAGAGACGCGCCGCCGCCGGTCGCTAATTGCAGCTATGGCGGATCGCCAGAGGGAGATCACAATGATTTTACAGGTCATGAGAACAGGCGTCGCAGGCGTCATGCTAGTTATGTCCTTAGTAGGTGTGGGGGCCTTGGGTCTGTCGCTGACGATGGCCCCTGCGGCTTCAGCGGCTGACGCGGCGACTGCGCCACTGAAGGAAGCGGACGTCGTGCGTTTCGTCGGGACGCTCGATGATGTCGCGGCGTTCGGCGATAAGCTGGAAGCGGCGGGCAAGGACGATCTGCTCAATCGCCAGGATCAGCCGACCGATGGGGCGCCGTTCGCGCCTTATTCAACGGGCCTTGCCGAATTAAAGACGCAATACCCCGCCGATCACGCCGAACTCGCGGGCATCCTCAAGACGCATGGCTTTGCGCCAGACGAATGGAGCGCCTTGGGCGACCGTGTCATCATCGCCTACATCGCGCTCAAGATCGCGGAAGAAAACCCTGAAGCGCTCGAGATGGCCGACCAGATGGCGGCGCTTGATCCCGCGATGCTCGCGCAGATGCCGCCCCAGATGAAGGCGCAAATGGACCGTATGGCGGCGATGGTCGAAACGGTTCGCCGCGCGCCCGACGCCGACAAGAAAGCAGTTGCGCCGTCCGTGCCAGCGCTTGACGCCCACGTCGAACGCCAGACCGCTGAATAGGCCACTGCCGAGTAACTGACTCTGGCGAACGCCTAGCCTTGATAATTTCTGTCGCGCGCGCTGCGCCTTTCGGTTAAGGCCAGCGCGTCGTCAAGCGCGCGTGCCGGCTGGCGATTGAGGCGTAGTCAGGAGGCGAGCGATGGCGAAGCGCGGCGAGGTCAAAAAGGTCGTTCTTGCTTATTCGGGCGGGCTCGACACGTCGGTCATCCTTAAATGGCTGCAGGTCGAGCTCGGCTGTGAAGTTGTGACTTTCACGGCCGACCTTGGCCAGTTCTACGAGGGCTCCGGCGACGAACTCGAACCCGTGCGGCGCAAGGCCGAGCGCGCCGGCGTAAAAGAGATCTTTATCGAAGATTTGCGCGAAGAATTTGTTCGCGACTTTGTGTTTCCGATGTTTCGCGCCAACGCCCTTTATGAAGGGCAGTACATGCTCGGCACGTCAATCGCGCGGCCGCTTATCGCCAAGCGCCTCGTCGAGATCGCCCGGGAGACAGGCGCCGACGCAGTCGCCCATGGCGCGACCGGCAAGGGCAATGATCAGGTGCGGTTCGAGCTTTCGGCCGCAGCGCTCGACCCGGACATCAAGGTGATCGCCCCCTGGCGCATCTGGGACCTGACCTCAAGGACGCGCCTTATCGAATGGGCCGAAAAACATCAGGTCGAAATCCCGCGCGACAAACGCGGCGAGGCGCCGTTCTCAGTTGACGCTAATCTGTTGCACACGTCGTCCGAGGGCAAAGTGCTCGAAGATCCATCCGAGCCGGCTCCTGACTATGTTTATCAGCGCACGGTCGATCCTGAATCGGCGCCCGACAAGCCGGAGATCATCGAGATTGCTTTCGAACGCGGTGACGCCGTTGCGCTAAATGGCGCGGCGATGTCGCCCGCGACGCTCCTTGCGGCGCTCAATGACTATGGCGCGCGGCACGGCGTCGGCCGGCTCGATTTTGTCGAGAACAGATTTGTCGGCATGAAGTCTCGCGGCGTTTACGAGACGCCGGGCGGCGCCATCCTTCAGGCCGCCCATCGCGGCATTGAACAGATCACGCTTGATCGCGGGGCCGGGCATCTGAAAGACGAACTGATGCCGCGCTATGCCGAGTTGATCTATAATGGGTTCTGGTTCTCGCCCGAGCGCGACATGTTGCAGGCTCTGATCGACAAGAGCCAGGAGGATGTGTCCGGCACGGTGCGCGTGAAGCTCTACAAGGGGTCGGCGAATGTGATCGCGCGCGCCTCCGCACAGACGCTGTACTCAATGGCCCATGTAACTTTCGAGGAAGACGCCGTCTACGATCAACACGATGCGGAAGGCTTCATCCGCCTTAACGCCCTGCGCCTGCGTTTGCTCGCGCGCCGGCGCATGCGAAAGCCGCACTGAGGGCAGGGCGTTGACGCGGCGATAAATTTCGCGCGATTTCCATTCTTCCCCTTGGCCGCAACGCGCGCCGAGCGGATTGGTATTTGCATGGCCGGCGCTGCCGCTGGTCTAGGGAGAAGAGCATGGATCTGTCGAAAATCGCGATCGGGGTGAACCCGCCGGAAGACGTCAACGTCGTGATCGAAGTGCCGCTCGGCGGGGAGCCGATCAAATACGAGATCGACAAGCCGTCAGGAGCCATGTTCGTTGACCGGTTCCTCTACACGTCGATGCACTATCCCTGCAATTACGGTTTTGTGCCGGCTACGCTCTCAGAAGATGGCGATCCGGTCGACGTCATGGTGGTGGGTAACCGCCCGCTTGTTCCGGGTGCGGTCGTCGGGGGCAAGCCGGTTGGCGTGCTGCTGATGGAGGATGAAAAGGGGTTGGACGAGAAAATCCTCGCCGTGCCCTCTCCCCGCCTGACGCGCTATTACGACACCATCAAGGAATACACTGACCTGCCAAGCATCTTCATCGAGCGGATCGAGCATTTCTTCACGCACTACAAGGACCTCGAAAAGGGCAAATGGGTAAAAGTGGTGGGGTGGCGCGACGCGGCGACAGCGAAGTCGCTGATCGTCAAGGGCATTGAAGCCGCCCGCAAGGGTTGATCTGCTCAGGTCGCTTTTGCACGCTTCTCGACCGCCTTGATGCCCGCCGGATTTCGGTTAATACTTTGGAAATCGGGCGCGGGGATGCGCGTGAGGGGTGGTTCGCGGATATGAAGATCGAAGCAATTTTTGGCGGCGTTCTCGCGCTCTTTGTCGTCGCCATCGCGGCGAAGGCGCTGCTTGACCTGCCGTCCGCCAAGCCAAAGCCGCTTCCCCCCTATTCGGGGCTGCCGGTCGTGGTCGAGCCCGTCTTGAGTTCCGAGCAGGAACTTGTCTGCTTCTGTTTCGATAACGCCCGCACGCTGGCTCGCCGTGACGTAGGCGTGATGTCGTCGGAATATCGCCAAGGCTTCTCGACCTGCCGCGCCTACGGCAGGCAGATCAATCTGGCCGAACGCGCCAGCAACGCTTGGACCGATGGATGGAACGCGGCGCTCTCGGCGCGCCCCTACGAGGCAAGCTGCCGCGCCTATCTTCGCCGCGGCCGGGCTTGACCTTCAGTCTGCGCCTAACCTTCTGTTCTGACCGGCCGCGCAAGTAATCGCGCCGTTATCTCATCCATGGTAAGCCGTCCGGCGATCAGATCGGCGACCGCCTCGCAGACGGGCATCTCGACATGAACCCGGGCCGCCATTGCCACTACGGCGGCGGCTGTCGCAACGCCCTCACTGACGGAAGTCCTTTCGCCAAGAATATCAGCCAGCGGCCTGCCGCGGCCCAATTCGCGGCCGAGCGACATATTCCGCGACTCCGGGGAGGTCGCGGTGAGAATGAGGTCGCCAAGCCCCGATAAGCCGACAAGCGTCTCGCGCTGCGCCCCGAGCGCCAGTCCCAGACGCTGAAACTCAGCAAATCCTCGCGCGATAACGGCCGCTCGCGCGCTTTCGCCGAGGCCGCGCCCTTCGACGGCGCCGGCGGCGATCGCAAGCACATTCTTGACGGCGCCGCCAAGTTCAGCGCCGACGAGGTCGTCGCTGAGATAAAGCCGAAAATGAGGGGCGCCGATGGTCGCCGCCCACCGCGCGCCGAGGCGCGGGTCGCCTGAGGCGAGTGCAACTGCCGTTGGCAGGCCCCGGGCGACGTCGGCCGCAAAGCTCGGTCCTGATAAAACCGCCGCGCGCGCTTCCGGCCAGACCTCCGCCAGAACTTCCGTCATGAGCAGGCCAGACGCGGCCTCGATGCCCTTGGAACATAGCGCGACCGGCGTTTCGGGCGCTGCGTGGCGGCGCAAGCCCGCCAGCGTCGGCCGGGCGAACTGCACGGGGGCGACAAAGATTAGCGCGTCGCGGACGGCCGCCTCGGCCAGATCCGTCGTCGCGCGCAATGCGCCAGGCAACGCGACGCCCGGCAGGAACAGTTTGTTCTCGCGACATTCTGCGACTGACTGCGCCACTTCCGGTTCCCGCACCCATATCAGCGTATCGACGCCATTGGACGCAACGAGGCTCGCAAGCGCTGTCCCCCAGGCGCCGCCGCCGATGACGCCCACAGAAGAAAAGGCCTCATTCGGAGCTTGGCGTTGCGCGGCGGGAACTGCTTGCGACATCGGAGCGGCTCGCTTTTCAATCAGGTGGGTGCGCGCGGGGATTTGCTCAAAGCGCAGTAAAGGACGAACTCGGCGCGCGCTAGCCTTTGAAGGTTGAACGGTTTATTCAATTATGCGTGCTGCGGTACCGAAACCGATGTCTCAGTCACCGCGTTCTCTTATTGTTGAGCATATCATCACTCCACCCGGCCGGCGCGCCGCGCCAAACTTGCACTATCGCTCAATCTGTGGCCGTCCATGCCTGGCACCGACCCTGTCGCTCTTCTCGATGAAACCGGCCAGAGGATTCTCAAGGCCGCCAGTCGCCGCTTCCTGCATTACGGTTATGGCAAGACCACGATGTCGGAGATCGCCGCCGATTGCGGCATGTCGACGGGCAACCTCTACCGATATTTTCCTTCCAAACTCGACCTGGCCGAAGCGTTCGTCCGCGAGTTACGGTCCGACCATCTCAAAACTCTGCGTGTAGCCGCCGAGCCCGACGGAGATCCCGCGGACCAGTTGCGGCGTTTCCTGCAAGCAAAGTTCAAGCTTGCCTACGATCGCTTCCACGATAAACCGCGAGCTTTCGAGTTATCGAGCGTCATCCTGCTCGAGCGGCCACGATTTGCCGTCGCCTGGCAGCGAGCCGAGGCGGAAATCCTGGCCTCAATCCTCGCGCGCGGGGTCGACAGCGGCTTGTTTGAGGCCGGAGACCCCTTAGAACTCGCCTACACCGTTCAGGCAGCCGTATTCAAATTTACGACACCAGCCATCTTTTACGAAGGTGACTATAGCGCTCTTTCAACTGAGCTCGACCGGGTCATCGATCTGATGTTGCGCGGGTTTTGCGCCGAGCATCCGCCAAAAAATACTTCAAATTGACGATTGAATATTTTCATTTTCGTTCATTGACATCTCTGAAATGAATTCCTAAATCCACCGTGCGGTAACGAAGCATGGGCGAAAAAGTCCCGGTGCGTTGCTGCCACTGAGTAAAAAACGAAAAAACAAAGCCAAAACGCCTTCAACAAACCACCAACGGAGTTCCGTCATGAAGCCCCTATCGTCGTTCGCGTCGCGCTTTGCGCCGATCGCGATCACCATCGCCCTGACCGGCGTGGGTGGCGTTCTTTATTTCCTCGCCATCGATTTCGCAACGCGCGCGCTGCCGGCTTATCATCTGAAATAATGCGAAGATCTCCGCTCGCTTAGCTGCGTTCCTGCTTCCCCGGCAGATCGCGGCGCCTCCCCCCGACGCGAGCGTATGAGAGAACGCGGGAGCTTACCCCAGCTCC
>CAZSBU010000004.1:0-4759 GCA_964605055.1 uncultured Caulobacterales bacterium
TTGGCGCGAGCCTCATGGCGCCAGAACCGGCGCCTGGCGCGCCCGATCCCATTGCCGCTGGCAATCGGCGGTTCGGGGTCATGATGTCCGCCCTCGACGCTTTGCCCCAGACCTTCGTTTGCGCGGTTGAAGGACCTGCATTCGGGGGCGCGATGGGCATTCTGTCCGTTGCCGACGTCGTGATTGCGGCGCCGAATGCTTTATTCTCGCTCTCCGAGACGACTCTTGGATTGATCCCGGCTCAGATCGGCCCCTTCGTGGTCAGGAAGATCGGCCTTTTCAATGCGCGACGCCTCGCGCTAACGGGGGCCCGTTTCGGCGTCGACGAGGCAGTGCGCGTCGGCCTCGTTTCTCACCCATGCACGGCTGGCGGCCTCGATACCGCGACTATGGAAATTTTATCGGCAGTCGGACGATGCGGACCGCTAGCGAATGCCGCCACGAAGGCGCTTTTCTCCGATGCTGACGGACGGATTGATCCTCGCCTCTTGGATCGTGCGGCGGCCGATTTTGCGAGGGCGCTTCGGACGGAAGGCCGCGCCGGCGCGGGAGCGTTCGCGCTGAAGCAGGACCCGCCGTGGATTGAGGCATGGTCAGAGACAACTGAGACATGAGTCGTATTTCAAAGGTGCTGATCGCCAATCGGGGCGAGATTGCCTGCCGGGTCATGCGAACCGCGCAGCAGCGCGGCGTATCAACGGTTGCGGTCTATTCCGACGCTGACGCAAACGCGCTCCATGTCCGCATGGCGGATGAGGCCGTCCGCATCGGCGGCCCGGCCCCGGCGGACATCTATCTGAAAATTGACGCCATAATCGAAGCCGCGCGCCGGACCGGCGCTGACGCCGTGCATCCGGGCTATGGCTTTCTCGCCGAGCGCGCTGACTTCGCGGAAGCTTGCGCTTTGGCTGGGCTGATCTTTATCGGCCCTCCCGCCGCCGCTATAGCCGCGATGGGCGACAAGGCGGCCGCCAAACGGTTGATGATTGCGGCGGGTGTGCCGACGATTCCGGGGTATCAGGATGAAGACCAGTCTGACGCGCGCCTGATCAAGGCGGCTCAGGAACTCGGATTGCCCGTGATGCTGAAGGCTTCAGCCGGCGGCGGCGGGCGCGGGCAAAGGGTGGTCGCTGACGCCTCTGATCTGGCTAGCGCCATCGTCTCAGCGCGGCGGGAGTCGCTTGGCGCCTTTGGCGACGATCGATTGATCGTCGAGAAAGCGGTCGCTGGCGCGCGCCACGTAGAGATCCAGATCATTGCTGACGGGTCCGGCAAGACTCTGCACCTCGGCGAGCGCGATTGTTCCTTGCAACGCCGCCGACAGAAGGTGATCGAGGAGGCGCCTTCTCCTGTCGTCACGCCCGAATTGCGGGCCGCGATGGGGGCTGCGGCTGTCGAGGCGGCGCGCGCTGTCGGATATCGCAGCGTCGGCACGGTGGAATTCCTGGTCGAGCCAGATACGGGCGCGTTCTATTTTCTCGAAATGAATACGCGCATTCAGGTCGAGCACCCCGTCACGGAGATGGTGACCGGTCTCGATCTTGTCGATCTGCAATTCGATATTGCCGAAGGACAGAGTCTGCCAATCGAACAGGATGATGTCTGCCTGAGCGGTTGGGCCATAGAGGCACGTCTTTATGCGGAAGATGCGGCGCGTGGCTTCCTGCCGCAGACAGGCGTGCTGACAGCGTTTGATACGCCCCCCGGTGTGCGTGTCGATACGGGCGTTGAAGCAGGCGATGCTGTCTCGCCATATTATGATCCAATGATCGCTAAAATCATCGCCCACGCGCCGACGCGAGAGGCGGCTATAGGGCGGTTGGCTGCGGCGATTGACGGGACAGCAGTTCTTGGCGTTGTCACGAATGCGCCATTCCTGATCGCGGCGCTGCGCCATCCTGCGTTCACCGAAGGTCGCGCTGATATTGGCTTTATCGAATCCAATCTCGATCAATTGAACATGGGCGACACTGCAATCGACCCGATCGACGTTGCATTGGCTGCGGTGGCGCTATCTGAATACGCTGCCCACGGACTGCTCGCCGGCTGGCAGTCGCGGGAAGGCGCAGCAACGCCGCTGAGACTTCGATGCGGCGACGAGGACGTGGACGCGGCTGTCGTTTATCGGCGCGAGCGGATAACGGCGACGTTGGCGGGTGCGATGGCGTCGATTGAAATTATGGATTATCGCGACGGCGTGGCCAGATTCCTGGAAAACGGTCATGCGCGTTCTGCACGGCTTGTTCGGAATGGGTCAGCAGTCGATATCAAGCGGACAGGGGTCCCGGCGCGGCGGCTGGTTGACATCACCTATGAGGTCGCGGGCGAAAGCGGCAGTCTCGCCGACATCGTGCGGGCGCCAATGGCTGGCGCGATCACCAGCGTTCTGACGACGCCGGGCGCATCCGTAAAGAAAGGACAGGCGGTCGCCACGATCGAGGCGATGAAGATGGAACAGAAACTGATCAGTCCGCGCGACGGCGTCGTTTCAACTGTTTCAGTAAGCGTCGGCGACCAGGTGACGATCCGTGCGGCGATCATAACGCTGGAGAGGGGCGATTGAGCTCAGCTTCAATTAAATCAACGGCGGTTATAGGGCTGCGGCAACGAAACGCGACGCGGTCAAGCCGGTTTCTTCTGCAAGCGACGAAACACATCGCCAATCTGTGTAAAGAGGGGCGCGATAAAGCTTTTTGTGATCGGCGCTGCGACGACTCCGATGCCTATGCCCACGACCGAGAGAATTGCCGCGCCGACAAACCATTCGAGAAGGCCGTTAACTGCCGGAGCGAGGCTGCCTGCACGTGCGGCCACGTTGTTAATTATGTCCTCTGGCGCATGCAAGCCGAGCTGCGCCACGCTGTGAACGATGATGCCACCGCCGACCCACAACATGGCGATCATGCCGATCAGGCTCAATCCCTGAAGGAAGCCAGGCATCGCCTTGACGATGGTGCGCCCGGCTACGCGCATCGTTCGCGATTCGGTGTTCGCCATTGCGAGGCCGACGTCGTCTGCTTTCACAATGATGGCGACTGCGCCATAAACAACAGCGGTCATGCCGATCCCCACAATGGCGAGAACGATCGTCTGCATCCAGAGCGGCGAAGTTGCAACCATGGCGACCGAAATAGCCATGATCTCTGCCGACAAGATCAGATCGGTGCGGATAGCGCTTGCAACCTTGGAGTCTTCAAGACTGGCCGTTTGCGTTCCAGCGCCTTGGGCGACTGGCGTTACGGAGTTTTGGTGCGGACGAATGAGCTCTATGACCTTGTGAAATCCCTCAAGGCACAGATAGGCGCCGCCCAACATCAAGATCGGAGGCAGGGCCCATGGCGCGAGAAAACTCAGCGCAAGCGCGCCCGGCAACAGGATAATGATCTTGTTCTTCAGCGAGCCGATCGCGATTTTTCTAATAATCGGCAGCTCGCGACTTGCAGCAAAGCCGACGACGTAACGCGGCGTCACCGCCGCGTCGTCAATGACGATGCCGGAAGTTTTGGCCCCCACTTTCACGGCTTGTCCGGCGGCGTCATCAAGCGACGCGGCCGCGACCTTGGAGATGGCGACGATATCATCGAGCAGAGCCAGCAGTCCTGTACTCAAGTGCAACTCTCCTTCGGCGCCCTACGCGCTTCGAAAATGGGGGGCGACGCGTCAATTCCAATAACCTGAAGGAGTGCGCTTGTGATAGCGGGTGATAAAGCGATCATTACATGTGCGTTGACGGGCGTTCTGACCAATCCCGATCAGCATCCTGTCCCTGTTTCGCCCGAACAGATGGCGGCGGAGGCGCGGCGCGCGTATGACGCCGGCGCTTCGATCATGCACGTTCACTATCGCCGGCAGGAGCCGGGGCAGGGGCATTTGCCCACATGGGACCCGGCCGTCTGCAACGAAATAAATGAGGCGATCCGCGCCGCGTGTCCGCATGTCATCATCAACATGACGACGGGCGTCGTTGGGCCCGAATATGCTTACGTTCTCGATTATCTTCGGGCTTGCCGACCGGAGATGGCGGCCTGCAACGCTGGTACGCTGAATTACCTAAAGACCCGCAAGGATGGTTCTTGGGCCTGGCCGCCGATGGTGTTCGACAATCCGGTGTCAAAGGTAGCGGATTTCATCGCTGTGATGAAGGAAATCGGCGCGCTGCCTGAGTTCGAGTGTTTCGATGTCGGCATCGTGCGTTCAGTCGGTCTTTATCTCGAGAACGGCATGACCGATCACGCCGACTATAATTTCGTCATGGGCGTTGCCTCCGGTATGCCAGCTGATCCTGATCTTCTGCCGATCCTCTTGAAATACAAACACGCCGGCAGTCCTTGGCAGGCGACGGTCATCGGACGGGAGGAAGTCTGGACCGTGCACGCGCGCACGGCTGAACTCGGCGGCAATTTGAGAACAGGGCTTGAAGATTGTTTCTATCTGCCGGACGGCTCAAAGGCGTCGTCGAACGGCCCGATGATCGAGCAACTCGCCGTCTACGGCCAGCGCGCCGGAAGAAAGATCGCCTCGCCTATTGAAGCTCGCCAGATGCTGGGGATCGCTGCCTAGATTTCGACGCCGCGAACAATAACGCCTTGATGCTGAGCGGGATGGGCGGGCGAAGGGTGAGGTTGGCGCAGCCTCTCCTCTGCTTTGCGCCTTAGCCGGTTTTTGTCTCGTTCGGACAATCGGCGAAAGTCTTTCGGACCGGCGAGGTCCTTCGCCATCCGCTCTATAATAGCGCGGCCGCCCTCATCCAGCTCTCCAG
>CAZSBU010000004.1:4769-30598 GCA_964605055.1 uncultured Caulobacterales bacterium
GGCGGCTCGGCCGAGGCAACGCCGGGCACAATGGCCGCGGCGCAGATAACGGAAGCAAATCGAAGAAGCGCTTTCATCGGGAACGAAGGTCCTTAACTGGCGTCCGCCGTCGCGGCAAAGGCAGCGAAATCTGTCGGGTTGGTTATAGCCCGCCAAAGTTGTATTCCCGTCAAAAGAACGGTGCGGATTGAGGGCGACTGGTTAAGCTTTTCAGGAGTTTCAGCGGCCGGCTATCGTCGCTTGGCTGTCCCACCCGGGTTCAGCGGTAAAGGCGATTTATGATTGCACGCCCCTTGCGCAGGGCAACCTCATCCGCTAAGTCGCCGGTTTCTAATCAAGAGCGGGTTCAGGCCGCTTAAGCGCCATCGGCGCACTTCGTTGTATCTAGGAAAGACTTGTCGCCATGGCTGTTCCGAAGCGAAAAACCTCGCCCTCCCGTCGCGGCATGCGTCGCGCGCACGACAGCCTTGCGGCCGAGGCTTATGTTGAAGATCGGGAGTCCGGCGAACTGCGCCGCCCGCACCACATCGACCTAAAAAGCGGTCGCTATCGCGGCCGGCAAGTGATCGAGCCCCGCGACGAATAGGTAATATTTCCGTCGCCACTCGACTAGATCGCCAGATTTAAATACCCCGCCACATTTTCGCCGCAGCAAAAGTTAACCGTAACCTCTGGGTCGCGGCGCTCGTGCCGTATGTGGGACCGGGGTAGCGACTGATGAATAAATTGACGGTTATCGCTGCAATCCTTGGCGGGGCCATGCTCTTGTCGGGGTGCGAAACCGTACCCTACGCCAGCTCATTTTCGGGATGCGAATCGCGCGCAGAGGCTTGCTTCCGCGAATGCGGGTACGCCCCAGACGAGCCGAGTTATCGTGCGTGTACGGTGCGATGCGAAGCCGAGGGGAATCAGTGCTTCGATCGAGCCTATTCGCCCTACGCAGCCGGCGGATTATACGCCGGTTATGGCGCAGTCTACGGCAGCCCGTGGTACGGGCGATATGGCGTCTGGCGGCCCGGATATGGATACGCCTATTCCGATCCTTACCGATACTACTCGCGCCGACCCGGTCGCGTCATTAGGCCGCCGCCGCGTCGACCCTATGTTGCGCCGGCTCCGAGCCGCCCCGGATATGGGGCCCCGCCCCGCGGACGATATGACGACCGCCGACCTCCGCGCGGCCGCTATGATGACGGGCGTTATTCGCGCGGCGATGGACCGCGATCGGACGGCGCGCGCCAGCGACCGCCCCGCGGTCAGGCAAGCCCACAATCTCGATCGCCGGCAGCCGCACCGCCGGCCGTCTCGGCGCCTCCACCGGCTCCAATTGCCTCTCCGCCACCGCCTGCGCCGGTTGCCAGTCCGCCGTCGCGCGCGCGCGACCAGCAGCGGCCAGCGAGACAGAACAGGCAGCCGACACGTTCCAACAGCCAGACCGGCGACGGCTCTCGCCCGATCATCACTATGGAGCCCGAACCGCAATAGACGTGCATTCCGGCACGCGTGCCGCCTGGTGCGGGCAGTTGCGGAATTCGGCGGCGCGATTGTAGAAGTCGCGCGACTGTTTGCGCTGGGAGAATTCCATGACCGCCATTATTGACATCATCGCTCGGGAAATTCTCGATAGTCGGGGCAATCCGACGGTGGAAGTCGATGTGCTGCTGGAGGATGGGTCTATGGGACGGGCCGCCGTTCCATCCGGGGCTTCGACTGGCGCTCACGAGGCCCATGAGCGGCGCGACGGCGGCGCGCGGTTCGGCGGAAAGGGCGTGCTTGAAGCGGTAGCGGCTGTGAACGGCGAGATCCTCGATGCGCTCTCAGGCCTTGAGGCGGAAGACCAGTCCGACATCGATGAGACTTTGATCGAGCTCGACGGCTCGGCCAACAAATCTCGCCTCGGCGCAAATGCTATCCTCGGCGTATCGCTCGCCGTGGCGAAGGCGGCAGCCGAGGCGCGCGACCTGCCTCTCTATCGCTATGTCGGCGGCGTAACTGCGCGCACTTTGCCCGCTCCCATGATGAACATCGTGAATGGTGGGGCGCATGCGGACAACCCAATCGAGATTCAGGAATTCATGGTCATGCCGCTTGGCGCGGAGACATTCGCCGAGGCATTGCGCTGGGGCGCTGAAATTTTCCATGCCCTTCGCAAGGGTCTCAAAGCCGCCGGGCATAATACTAATGTTGGCGACGAAGGCGGCTTTGCGCCGAACCTTAAATCCGCCGACGAAGCGCTCGGCTTCATCATGCGCGCCATAGAGGCGACCGGCCGTAAGCCTGGCGAGGATGTGTTTATCGGGCTCGACGCGGCGTCGACGGAATTTTACCGGAACGGAATGTATTTCCCGGAAGGCGAGGGCCGCAAGCTGGATGCGGCCGGCCTTGCTGACTACTACGCTGACTTTATCGCGCGCTATCCAATCGTTTCGATCGAAGATGGTTTCGCCGAAGATGACTGGGACGGCTGGGCCGCACTTACCGCTCGCCTGGGCGGCAAATGTCAGCTTGTGGGGGATGATCTCTTCGTCACCAACTCCGCGCGCCTTTCCGAGGGCGTCGCCCGCAATTGCGCCAACGCCATCCTCGTCAAGGTCAACCAGATTGGCACGTTGACCGAAACGCTGGCCGCAGTGGAAATGGCGCATCGGGCAGGCTACGCAGCGGTGATGTCGCACCGCTCAGGCGAGACCGAGGACGCGACGATTGCTGACCTCGCCGTGGCGACGAATTGCGGACAGATCAAGACTGGCTCACTCGCCCGGTCAGACCGGACAGCCAAGTACAATCAACTTCTTCGCATCGAGGAAGAACTCGGCGGATCGGCCATTTACGCAGGCGCCAGCGCTCTGCGCGGTCTCAACGGACGATCCTCAGCGCGCTGAGCGATGGCGGAACAGACTGTCATCGCTTCGCGTCATGACGGCGTTTACGCTTTATTTACCCAAAATGGACTCAGGTGAGTCGAACGGCGCGAGCCGCTTTCCGACGTCGGGGCCGCGTGCGCCGGACATTCAAGGACTAGAGTTTTTTTGAGGGGGCGCATTGTGCGCAGACCGCTGCCATTTCTCTTGAACGCGGCATTGCCAGCGCTCTGCATGAGCGCAACATTCTATCTTCTTTACGGCGCTGTTTTTGGTGCGACCGGCTTTCGAGCGCTCATTGAGACGCGCCGGGAAATCGCAATCGAGGCTGAGGAAGTTCAGGCTCTAAGGGATCGCCGGGAGAAACTGGCGCACGCCGCCCGACTACTTCAGCCGCGCGCCCTCGACCCGGATATGGTGGACGAGAAAATACGTTCAGTGCTCGGCTACGCGGCGCAAGGCGAACTTGTCATCCCGCGCGACGAACTCGACCGGCTCATAGAGCAGAGCCGGCGGGAAAGTGACCAATAGCTACGACCGCAGTTCTGGCCCCCATTGCCTGACGACGAATTGTGAAGGCGCAGATTTCCGTTTTTCGCTGGAAGTGGGTAGTCTCCGCCCAACGCGAGGAAAAAAGCGATGGCCGAAAACGACGGAAAACCGGCGACGAAGAACCAGCACACAGATGCGAAATCGAACCTGACCGCGACAGGCGATGAGCTGCTGACCTATTACAGGGACATGCTGCTTATTCGGCGCTTCGAGGAGAAAGCCGGCCAGCTATATGGCATGGGGCACATTGGCGGCTTCTGCCACCTCTATATCGGCCAGGAAGCCGTTGTGGTTGGCGTGGAAGCGGTCAAGCAAAAGGGCGACCAGACGATCAGCGGCTATCGCGATCATGGGCATATGCTCGCCTGCGGCATGGATCCAAAAGGCGTGATGGCCGAACTGACCGGGCGCGAGGGTGGTTACTCTCGCGGCAAGGGCGGTTCGATGCACATGTTTTCAAAAGAAAAAGAATTTTACGGCGGACACGGCATTGTTGGCGCGCAGGTCGCGCTTGGCGCCGGCCTCGCCTTTGCCAATCGTTATCGACAGAACAACTCCGTCAGCTTGACCTATTTTGGCGATGGGGCCTCCAATCAAGGCCAGGTGTTTGAGTCGATGAACATGGCGCAGCTCTGGCGATTGCCGGTCGTTTTCATCATCGAAAACAATCAGTACGCGATGGGCACAAGCGTGCAGCGTTCACATTCCGACACGCATTTATATCGTCGCGGCGCTTCATTCGGGATACCGGGAATGGAAGTCGACGGAATGGACGTCGTTGCGGTTCGCGAGGCTGCGCGCCAGGCGATCGATCATGCGCGTCGCGGGGACGGACCCTATGTTCTGGAGATGAAAACCTACCGCTATCGCGGGCACTCCATGTCGGATCCGGCGAAGTACCGCACTCGGGAAGAAGTCGACGATGTGCGCGAGCATAATGATCCCATCAAGCGCTGCGAAAAACGCCTGTTTGATGGCGGGCATGCTGATGAGGCGGCGCTGAAGAAGATCGATCAGGAAATTAAGGTCATCGTAAAAGAAGCTGCGGATTTCGCACTGGCCAGTCCGGAGCCGGCGGCTTCGGAGCTCTATACTGACATTCTTGCTTAAAGTCGGGCTTTTCTCATCGATGCGTTTGCTGACGACGGAGGGGCCGGCATCGCCCAGCAAAGCAGCCTAACGCGCTGCGCTGCCTTGCGGAGATAACTCACGTTGCGAGAAACAGGTTTGTTTCGCGCGCCGCAGCGTTTCGCATAAAGCCGCCGCATCGACCTCCGACAGTGAGGTAAATCTCGCCCGGTAAACCGTAGCCCCATCCGGTTGGGTGAGCGGGGCTACGCTGCGCGCCCGGTCCTGTAATCCGGCTGCAGAGGCGGCGCCTTCAAGTTGCGCCTGCGCCATCGCCTTGGTCGAGAAGGCGCCAATCTGTACGGCCCAATCCAGCCGGTCTTCATAGTCACCTTCACCCCAGTGCTCCGCGAAAAAGGCATCCGCGCTTGTTGACTGATACGACTGAGCGTTAGCGAGGGCGGTGGGGTTTTGCTCCGCTCTCTCACTGGCGACGGCAATCAGCGCGGCAATGCCGTCGCCATCAAGAGGCGATTGCGTTTCAGTGGGGCCGTTATCACGGGGCGCAGTAAATGCGAGTGTGGCGACCGCAATTTGATTCTGCATCGATGGGTTGCCCGATATGGTCGGCGCTGCATCGGTAGCGTCAGCCAAAGCGTTCGCTTTCGCAATCGAGGCGACGAGTGTTGGCTTGAGGCGCGGCTGAGGCTTTTCTCTGTGTAGCGCAGAGATGAGCGTAGGCTTCGATTTTATCTGCGCAAATGCGGCGTTCAGGATTTCAGCCATGTGATTGTCACGCGTGCGGACGGAACGCCCGCCGAGAACGATGCCAACCAAACGGTGACCATCACGAGACGCCGTTGTCGCAAGATTGAAGCCCGACGCTTGGGTATAGCCTGTCTTGAGGCCGTCCGCTCCCGGATATGTCCGCACGATGCCGTTGTGTCCTCGATAGGTGCGGCCATTCCATTCGAATGACAGTGCGCCAAAGTACGGAAAATATTGCGGGTGGTCGCTCATGATCCGTCGCGAGAGAATCGCCAGATCCCGCGCGGTCGACAACTGCTTGGCGCTCGGCAATCCGGACGCGTTCCGAAAGGTTGTACGCGACATGCCCAGTTCGCGAGCCTTTTTCGTCATCGCTTCGGCGAACTTTGCCTCGGAACCGGCGAGATTTTCCGCAACGACTACGGCGACGTCGTTCGCAGATTTGACGACCAGCGAATAAATCGCCGTTTCCACAGTAATGGTTTGTCCCGCGGTCAATCCCAGCTTGGACGGCGGCTGCGCTTGCGCGCGCGCCGATATTTTCAATTCAGAATCGAGATTGAGATCGCCCGCTTCGATAGCATCGAAAAGAAGATAGAGCGTCATCATCTTGGTAAGCGACGCCGGGTAGCGCAAAAGATTGGAGTTCTTGTCGAGCAGCACATCGCCGGAATCGGCATGCACGACATAGGCGGCGTATTTCGGGTTGGCTGCTGCGGGTGCGGCCATTCCTATGGCGCCAAAGAGCGCGGCAGCGACCAATACAACGCAACGAACCAAACCTGACATTCCCCGAGCCTCTCCGATAAGGCGTTGCCGTTCAATCGTTATTTTCGAGTCGCCAATGTTGCGGCTTGATGGCTGCTGCGATTGCTCATGTCCCACAGGCAAGCAACGTCTGAAAAGGGGGGAGCAATCCCCATGCCGCGCTCGGCCTCGCCCGCGCCAATCGCCAGCGCGCATTGATTCTTTGATCGGTTAAATTCCGCGAGTTGAGTAGCACCGCGTCGTTTAAACCCCACTTTCCAATCCTGAGGCGACAACGTTAACGCGCCGTTAATATCTAGCTAATCGCCCCACAGGCGATAAAAACGCCTCGATGTGCTTGACGGTCAGCGCGCCGCACCCTATGTTGCGGTGCACAATAACGGTTCGATGGATGACGTCGACAAAGCCAAAACCACTCGCGCACCGATGGGGCACACGATCGCGCGGACGGTTGAAAACGGTAAGTTCAGCTGCCCTAGACAGCAAAAAAAGTACGGTCGATAGGTCTCGAGAACCGACTAGCTGAAATTAACATGCTCCCATGTGGAGACAAAATTGGAGAACGAAAACATGGCAAACGCCCGTAAAACAGTAGATGCGTCCGAATCGTTTGAAACGATCGCGATGGTTAAGCCGGAAGCAATGAAGGAAGGTTACGAAAAGCTTGCCAAGAGCATGTCGACCTTCGCGGACTTTCAGAAACATTCGATCGAAGCCATGATGGCGTCGGCGACGGCGCTCGCCAAAGGCTTCGAGCGCGCAGCGTCGGAGCAAACGGCTTTCGCAAAAGAAGCTTTCGAAGAGAGCGTCGCCGCCGCCAAGGCCGCGACAACCTCGAAAAGCGTCCAGGAAGCGATGGAAATCCAGAGCGATTTCGCCCGCACAGCTTTTGAGAAACAACTCGGCCACGCCACGAAACTGGCCGACCACTGGAATTCGGTTGCTAAAGAAGCCGCAGACCCGATCACGAAGCGCTACAGCGATCTCGTAGAGATGGTTCAATCCTACCGTCCGTAATTCGCGCAGCGCATAGCGCTTCGATGTCGGATTTGATTGCGTTGAAAAGGCCTGGCCGGCGTCGGCCAGGCCTTTTTCTGTCCCTGCGTCTCTGTCGGCTTGGGAAATTAGTCAGCCAGATCGCGCGGCTTTTACGCCCTCGGGCATCTTTCCCACTTTTCAACTGGCAACGGATACATATTTAATCGTCGAGAAGGGTGCGCTCTCTCTCAGAGCGACAGGATCAATGCGTCGAATGGCAAACGAAGAAGACAATCAGCAGGGGCCGGGCGTCGGCATAGGCGTTGTCTCTAAGACAGCGCCAAAAACCAAGCGGCCTTCGCTCTACAAGGTGCTGCTGTTGAATGACGATTATACGCCGCAGGAATTCGTGGTCTGGCTGCTCCAGTCGATTTTCAACAAATCAGCTGAAGACGCGGTCATGATTATGCTGCACGTTCACCAGAATGGCGTGGGCGTGTGCGGCGTTTACACCTACGAGGTTGCGGAAACGAAGGTGGCGCACGTTATGGAAATTTCGCGCCGCAATCAGCACCCGTTACAGTGCACGATGGAAAGGGAATAGCCGTGGCGTCTTTCAGCCGGAACCTTGACGAATCGCTGCACCGCGCAATTGGCCTTGCGACAGAGCGGCAACATGAACTAGCGACGCTTGAGCACTTGTTGCTGGCGCTGACCGCCGATCAGGACGCTGCGGCGGTCATGCGCGCCTGCAATGTCGACCTCGAAGAACTGAAGCGCATCCTTTATGAGTTTATCGAGAACGACCTCGCCAACCTCAAACTTGATACCGGCGAACAGGCAAAACCCACAGCCAGCTTTCAGCGCGTGATCCAACGCGCAGTGATCCACGTTCAGTCGTCTGGACGCGAGGAAGTAACGGGCGCGAATGTTCTCGTGGCGCTTTTTGCAGAGCGCGAGTCCCACGCTGCGCATTTCCTCCAGCAGCAGGACATGACGCGGTTCGACGCCGTCAACTACATTTCCCATGGGCTTGCCAAACGTCCGGGCGAGTCGCAGCCGCGCGCAGCGCGCGGCGCAGCCGAAGAGGGGGAGGCTGCGGGTAAAAACAATGACAGCGCGCTTGCCGCTTATTGCATCGACCTTAATGAAAAGGCCCGCCGCGGCAAGATCGATCCGTTGATCGGCCGGAGCTCAGAGGTCGAGCGCTCGATCCAGGTGCTTTGCCGCCGTCGCAAGAACAATCCCTTGCTTGTCGGCGACCCGGGCGTTGGCAAGACCGCGATTGCTGAAGGCCTAGCGCGTAAAATCGTCGATGAAGAAGTGCCGGAGGTGCTCGCCAATTCGACGATCTTTGCGCTCGACATGGGCGCTTTGCTCGCCGGTACACGCTATCGCGGCGATTTCGAGGAGCGCATCAAATCAGTTCTGAAAGAACTTGAAGATCACGAAGATGCGATCCTTTTTATCGACGAAATCCATACCGTCATCGGCGCCGGCGCTACGTCGGGCGGAGCCATGGATGCGTCGAACCTGTTGAAGCCCGCGCTGCAATCAGGCGCGCTCCGGTGCATGGGCTCGACCACCTACAAGGAATACCGTCAGCATTTTGAAAAAGACCGCGCGCTCGCGCGGCGCTTCCAGAAAATCGACGTCAGCGAGCCGACTGTTGAAGATACGGTGAAGATCCTGACCGGTCTTAAACCCTACTTCGAAGAACATCATAATGTTCAGTATACTGCGGAAGCGATAAAGGCTGCGGCTGAGCTGTCCGCCAAGCACATGACCGACCGAAAGCTGCCTGACAAGGCGATCGATGTCATCGACGAGGCCGGCGCGCGGCAGATGTTGTTTGCGCCGAAGGACCGCAAGAAAATCCTTGATGCTGAAGAGATCGAGGAAATCGTCGCGAAGATGGCGCGCATACCACCGAAATCTGTTTCTAAATCTGATACCGAGCGGCTGCGCCATCTTGCGGACGATCTGCGGCGCGTCATTTTCGGCCAGGATCTGGCGATTGAACAACTCGCCGCTGCGATCAAGCTATCGCGCGCCGGTCTTCGCGAGCCCAACAAACCAATCGGCAGCTATCTTTTCGCCGGACCGACGGGCGTTGGCAAAACTGAGGTTGCTAAACAACTCGCCTTCGCTCTTGGCGTGGAATTGATCCGCTTCGACATGTCCGAATACATGGAGCGGCACACCGTGTCGCGCCTGATCGGCGCGCCTCCGGGCTATGTCGGCTACGATCAGGGCGGGCTCCTGACGGACGCCATCGATCAGCACCCGCACTGCGTGCTGCTCATGGATGAGATCGAAAAGGCCCACCCGGAAATCTACAATATCCTTCTGCAGGTGATGGATAACGGCGTTCTGACGGACACGAACGGTAAAAAGATCGACTTCCGGAACGTAATCCTGATCATGACGACGAACGCTGGTGCGTCTGACGCGGCTAAATTTGCGATCGGCTTTGCCGGCGGCAAGAAGTTCGATGAAACAGACGCGGCCATCAAGCGCATGTTTACGCCGGAGTTTCGCAATCGGCTCGACGCTACCGTACAGTTCGCTGGTCTCTCGCCGGCGATCATCGACCGCATCGTGGAAAAATTCGTGCTGCAACTCGAAGCGCAACTCGCGGACCGGGGCGTCACGTTCGACGTCTCGCCAGAGGCGACCCGATGGCTTGCCGAGCGCGGCTTCGACGACGAGATGGGCGCGCGTCCTCTATCGCGGATCATTCAGGAACACGTGAAGAAGCCCATTGCCGACGAAATCCTGTTCGGCAAACTCAGGAACGGCGGCGTCGTCAAAGTCACGCTCGATTTGACGGACCCGACAAAGCTTGCTTTTGAGTTTGTGCCAGACAAGGCCACAAGCGACGCCGACGGAGCCGTCCCCGCACTCGTTGGCGACGTTTAGCAACGGGGCGTTGTTGTAGATCACCATTGCGCCCGGCGGCGTAGCGCGAAATGCTGGTTTGAAATAGCGTGGAAAAAATCGGCCGCTGCCCCGGGGGGAGGGAGCAGCGGCCATTTCTGATTGTCGCATCCCGAACTGGGAGGGAGAGGACGCGATCAACGGTCGGGAAGCGTTTAACGCCGCCTGCTGATCGTTTGACCAGCGATGACAAGCCGCGTCCGACACCCCGAAATTATGCGCTCCCTGCCCGCCGCGCAAAACACATTGGCGCGACCAGGGGATATATCAGGCAATCGCCGCAGTGATATTGGCGGCAAGCGCTTTCAGTCCATCAAGGTCCGCCGGACCGCCTGATGCATGCGCCGTCAGCGGGCGATCTGCGTAGACAGGAATAATGTGAACATGCAGGTGGAATACGGTTTGCCCCGCAGGCGCGCCATTGAACTGCGCAATGCGGACGCCATCCGGTTTAAGCGCCTGGTGCAGCGCGCGCGCGATTTTCTGCGCGGTGGAGATGATTCTGTGAAGGTCTGTCTCGTCTACTTCGAAAAGATTTCGTGCGACGGACTTTTTGTGAACGACAAGGCAGTGCCCATCGCTTTGGGGAAAGGCGTCCATGAAGGCGAGCGTCTCGTCATCCTCAAAGACCCGCGCGCAAGGCGCTTCGTCACGGATAATGCGCGCAAATATGTTTGTTGGATCGTATGTTCCATCGATGCTCATGCCATGGCTCCGAAAAGCGTTGCCGGAATAATTGGTCGATGATGGGTCGCGGTCGACGCGGCGGCAACCCCCGCGAGATCAACTGGCGGCGCTGTCCTGCACGCGACGGAATGGCGTATAATCTTTAAGCGCCTCGATTTCCGCTTCGCCGTGAGCGCGCTCTTGCTCCAGATATCTGGCGATCGCCGCTCGAAAGGCTGGGTCGGCAATCCAATGACTGGATAAGGTCGCGATGGGTTCGTATCCGCGCGCCAGTTTATGTTCGCCCTGAGCGCCAGCCTCTACGCGCAACAGTTTACGCTCAATCGCGAATTCAATTGCCCGATGATAACAAACTTCGAAATGCAGAAACGGCCACTCCTCGGTCCGCCCCCAATACCGTCCATATAGCGTATCGCCGCCGATGAAATTTAATGCGCCGGCTACAGGCCGCCCGCCGCGTTCGGCGACGATCATCAAAATTTGATCAGGCATTGCGTCGGCAATGGTTCCGAAAAAAGCGCGCGTCAGGTAAGGCCGCCCCCACTTGCGTTCTCCTGTATCCTGATAAAATCGCCAAAAGGCGTTCCAGTGCCGCTCTTCGATGTCGCGACCGAGCAGAGATCGGAATGTCACGCCGTCTGGCGCTGCTTCCCGGCGCTCTCGATTGATCGCCTTGCGTTTACGAGAGGAGAGCGAGGAGAGGAAAGCTTCGTAGTCGTCGTATCCCTTGTTGAGCCAGTGATACTGAATGCCTTGACGATGCATGAACCCTGCCGCCGCCAGCGTCGCCGCATCGTCAGCAGTCGTGAAATTTACATGCGCGGATGCAAGGCTCAGACGTCCGGCTACTTGCGCAATGCTGGATGCAAGCGAGAGCCTGCGTTCTGGCGTCGCCGCAAGAAGACGCGCGCCGGAAGCCGGCGTGAAGGGCACGGCAGTCAGCAGTTTCGGGTAGTATCGGCCCCCTGCGCGATGATAGGCGTCAGCCCAATGATGGTCGAAGATGTATTCGCCTTGGCTGTGGTCCTTTAAATAGGTCGGCGTTGCGCCAACGATTTCACCGTTCTCTTCCAGAACAATATGTGCTGCGCGCCAGCCCGTTCCGTATCCCACTGACCCGGAGGTCTCAAGCGCTTTCAGGAAAGCGTGCGATACGAACGGGTTGCGTGTAGGCGCATCGGGATTGGCGAGGCCGTCCCATATGCCTGCATCGATCTCAGAGATCGCTGCGATCATCCGCGCGGTGCGCGTCATCAGTCGATCTCGACCACGGCGTCAATTTCTACGGCTGCGCCGGAGGGAAGGCTGGCGGCCCCAACCGCGGCGCGCGAATGGCGTCCCACCTCCCCAAATACGGCGACCATCAAGTCCGAAGCGCCGTTAACGACCTTCGGTTGGTCAACGAAATCAGGCGCGCAATTGACGAAACCGGTTAGCCTGACAACGCGTTGCACTCTGGAGAGATCGCCGTCGCAGGCGGCGTTCATCTGTGCGATCAAATTGATTGCGCAGGCGCGCGCCGCGGCGACGCCGTCTTCAAGGCTCATATCTTCGCCTATCTTGCCGCGAATGACGCCTTCCGGCGTCGCGGAAATCTGCCCCGAGATGAACAGAAGCGCTCCTGCGCGCACGAACGGCGTATAATTCGCGACAGGCGCCATTGGCGTTGGCAGGTCGACGCCGAGCGAACGCAAGCGGTCGTGGTGCGAGGTCATCGATTTCTCCTTTTATGGCAACCATGACTTCAGGGAGCCTGCGTCGTCAATTGCGGCATCCTTTCAGGCTAACGCCCGGAGCAATTGCGTCGTCGCCGAACTTTTCCCTGATGCGGTCAATGGCGGACTCCTCTCGCGCAATGCGTTCGGTCTCCGTGTCGAACAGCGCCCACTGGACGGTTGCCTGCATCGGTTCGAGATCCGACAATCCGACGCCGATTAGCCGAAATGAGGGACCTTTTTCTCGCGCCAGCAGGGGGCGCACTGCAGCAAAAATTAGTCGCGCCAAATTACTCGCCGAAGCCATGGTTGTGCGCCGCGTAAGCGTACGGAAGTCCGAGCGCGTCAATTTCAACGTCGCAACGCGGCCAACCACCCCTTTCGCCTTCATGCGCTTGGAGACTTGCTCGCAGGCTTTCCATAGTCGGGCCTCGAGCAGTGCAGCGTCAGCGATGTCAGTCTCAAATGTGGTCTCTGAGGCGATGCTCTTTGCGGCCCGTTCCGGAATCACGGCGCGTTTGTCTATACCCATCGACAGATCGCGCAGCCGCGGCGCCTGATCGCCGCAAATGCGGTATAGCTCGGCGATATCTGCGCGCTGGAGATCGCCGATGGTGCGCAAGCCGGATGCGTTCAGCTTCGCCTCCGTCGCCGGACCAACGCTAATCAGTGAAGAAACAGATCGTGCACTGAGAAAGTTCGTCGCCTCGCCCTTTCCGATGACAGAAAAGCCGGCCGGCTTGTCCAGATCGGAGGCAATTTTTGCGAGGAACTTGTTGTAGCTGAGCCCAACTGAGACCGTGACGCCGATTTCTCGCGCGATAGCGGTCTGCAGTCGCACAAGCGCCTGCGCTGGAGCCAATCCGTGCAGACGCGCGGTACCCGAAAGATCAAGAAAAGCTTCATCAATGGAAACAGGTTCCACCAGAGGCGTCAGGTGCAACATCCTTGTGCGGATTTCCCGCGAAATCGCCGTATATTTTTCGAAGTCGGGCCGGATAATTACAGCGTCAGGACATGCAGCTAGCGCCTTGAACATCGGCATGGCTGAATGGACGCCATAAGTCCGCGCAATATAACAGCATGTGGTGACAACGCCGCGCTTTCCCCCTCCGACAATGACCGGCTTGTCGGCTAGCTCTGGACGATCCCGCTTTTCCACGGTGGCATAGAATGCGTCGCAGTCGACATGCGCGATGGTCAAGACAGAAATCTCATTGTGGGCGAGGAGGACTTGTGCGCCGCAAGAATTGCAACAGCGCGCAGCGCGGGGCGTAAAATCGCCACATCCGCGGCATAATGCCATTTCCTGGTCAGGTTTGGCCATTATCGGCGCCTACCATCCGTACCGGCAGGATAAACAATCGATTAACACCTTTCAGGCGATACATACCTTCTCGGTTACCTTTTGCAGAAGCGGCCGGAGAGGCATTTCATGGTGGCCCTTCGTCAGTTGGAAGCGTCGGCGTTGCACAAAACGGTTCTCATCGTCGAGGATAACGAGCTGAACATGAAGCTTTTTCATGATCTTCTCGAGTCCCAAGGCTACAATGTCGTAGAGGCCCGAACAGGGCCTGAGGCGCTCACCGCGGCGCGTCAGTCCGCACCCGACCTTATCCTGATGGATATCCAGTTGCCGGAAATCTCGGGCCTTCAGGTAACCGAAGAGATCGTTAAGGATGAAGCACTTGCTCATATTCCCATTATCGCAGTGACTGCCTTCGCGATGAAAGGTGACGAGGAGCGAATCAGGGCTGGCGGTTGCCGCGATTATATCTCCAAACCCATATCCGTGGTCGACTTTCTTGAGAAAGTGAAAAGGTATTTGGCCTAGAGTCAATTCGGCTAAATATCGATTTTTCGCCCCGGAGGAACCATGTCGGCGCGCGTCCTGGTCGTCGATGACCTCGAGCCAAATGTGAAACTGCTTGAAGCCAAACTTCGCGCCGAATATTTCGACGTGATCGCAGCTTTTTCAGGTAAACAGGCGGTCGAGCTCTCCAAGTCCCTCCAGCCTGACATCATACTGCTTGATGTCATGATGCCGGGCATGGACGGTTTCGAAGCGTGCCGGATCATCAAGGCGGACCCTGCGACATCCCACATCCCGATCGTAATGGTGACGGCGCTTGATCAGCAGGCGGACCGAGTGGCGGGGCTGAACGCCGGAGCAGACGACTTTCTTACCAAACCCGTTGAGGACGTTGCGCTTTTCGCTCGAGTGCGCAGCTTGACGCGCCTGAAGATGATGACGGACGAATTGCGCATGCGCTATGCGACCGGCCGTTCGATGGGCGTAGTCGACCAGTCCGCGATGGTAATGGGGCTGCACGACGTTTCCCAATCCAGAATTTTCATTATTGACGATCAGGCCGAGCAGGTTGAGCGCCTAACGGCGCTTCTCAGTACGGAATATTCCGTAGCTGCTGAAAGTGAGCCGGAGGTCGCCATGGCGCGGGCCAAGACCGGCGACTTCGATCTTTTCATCGTAAATATGTCGATTGAGACTGCGGACCCCTTGCGTCTTTGCTCCACGGTCCGCTCGTTTGAAGAAACGCGTCTGACGCCGATCCTTGGCGTTGTGCGTCAGGGCGACACGCGCAAGCTGGTCCGTGCGCTCGATATCGGCATGAACGACTATCTCAACCGGCCCGTTGATAAAAATGAACTCGCCGCACGCGTCGTTACGCAGTTGCGTCGCAAGCGTTACATCGATGCGCTTAGATCTTCGTTCGAGGCAAGCCTCGAGATGGCGGTGACAGACTCCCTGACCGGGCTTTACAATCGCCGGTATTTGGCGAGCCATCTATCCGCGATGTTTGATCGCGCGTTCTGGACCGGACGCCCGCTGTCCATCATGATTCTCGATCTCGATCATTTCAAGTTGGTCAATGACACGCACGGGCATGACGCTGGCGATAAAGTCATTCAGGCGTTCGCAGAACGGATACGAAACTCCGTACGCGGGATTGATCTTGCGTGCCGTTACGGCGGGGAAGAGTTTCTGATCGCCATGCCAGATACAGACCGGCATTTTGCCGGCGTCGTTGCAGAGCGTTTGCGTCAGGAAGTCGCTGCGACGGCGGTAGTCATTAACGGTGGGCGCGACCAACTGTCGGTCACCGTATCCATCGGGATAGCCTCGACCGAGGACGGCGCAAAAGACGACACGGCTCAGAAGCTGATCAAACGCGCCGACGATGCGCTTTATTCAGCCAAAAGTGGCGGGCGCAATCGGGTCATGCATAAGGCGGACGCAGAAGCCGCTTGAGGGCATGGCGTCCGCACGTGCGGTGTGGGCTACTTAATCTTGCCTTCTTTGAACTCGACGTGCTTTCGCACGACGGGATCGTATTTCTTGAAAACAAGTTTCTCTGTGGTTGTCCGGGTGTTTTTCTTGGTCACATAGAAAAAGCCCGTGTCGGCCGTGGAGTTCAACCGGATCTTGATCGTTGTAGGTTTCGCCATGGCGCGCCTCGTTTCCACCCGCGCATCGGGCGGGGCTTGATAGGAGGCGGGAACCTATCCATTGGCCCAAAAGTGTCAAGCCTCAGAGCGCGTCTGGCTGACTTTTGGCGTGTGCGGGGGTTGGATCGCCGAACCCATGCATCCGGTTCGCCCATTGCAGCCCGATCACAGCGCCTTTTGAAGCGGGCAGCAGAACCGCAATCGACATGGCGATTATCGGCGCGGCTACCGCGAATTGAAGCAGAGGCGAGGGATCGAAGATCGATTTGGCCGCCACAAAAAACGGAGTCGCAGCATGGCCAACGATCATTATCGTCACCCAAGGCGGCGCATCATCGGCCTAGTGCCCTGAAAAATCGAGACCGCACACGGCGCAGTTGCCGCGGACCCTAGAAAAGCCCTGAAATAACAACCCCTTGCCACAATGGGGACAACGCCGCCTAACGCCTCGCCCCATGGCGGCGAATACGCCTCTGTTGCCTTTTGGGCGGCCGCCGAACACGTGCGGCGTGTCGCGATCCGCCATGGTCGCCATCTTGTTGGTCGGTTGATGCATTGCCCGTTCTAGATGTAGGCGATCTTGTCGATCTCATAGGCGCGCGCGCCGCTTGGCGCGGCAACCTCAACGGAGTCGCCGACTTCCTTGCCGATCAAGGCGCGGGCAATCGGGGAAGAAATCGATATTTTTCCAGCCTTCACGTCGGCCTCGTAATCGCCGACGATCTGCCAGGTTTTCTTTTGATCGGTTTCTTCGTCGATCAACGTCACGGTTGCACCAAACTTGATTTGGCTGCCGGACAGCTTCGAAACATCGATGATTTCAGCTCGGCTAAAGCGATCTTCGAGTTCCAGTATCTGGCCCTCGATCCATGCCTGACGTTCCTTGGCTGCATGATACTCAGCGTTTTCCGACAGGTCGCCATGGGCGCGAGCCTCAGAAATGGCCTGAATAACGGCCGGGCGCTCTTCGTACTTCAAGCGCCGCAAATCAGTTTCAAGGCGCTGGTAACCCGACGCCGTCATCGGAACCTTTTCCATGTTCCGTTCCTTTCGTCTCGATAAAAACAATGGTGGCCGCCTCAGAAGGGGCGGCCAGCGTTATTCCCGTATCCCTTGAAAATAGGCCTGCAGGGGCCGGGGTTCAAGCGTTCCCGCCCGCATGGCCTCAATGGCTCTAACCGCCGCACGCGCGCCGGCCGCCGTGGTGATGCAGGGAATTTTCTGCGCCAGGGATGTCATCCTGATGGACCGGGAATCCTTAACGGACTGGGCGCCTTCCGTCGTATTAAAGACCATTTGGACCTCGCCGTTTTTCAGGGCGTCGACGATGTGGGGGCGCCCTTCCAAAACCTTGTTAACCTGTTCAACGGCTAGGCCCTGCGATTTGAAAAAGGCTGCTGTCCCCGTCGTGGCGATGATGCGAAATCCCATCTCTAGCAGGCGACGGGCGGCATGGGTCATTCCCGGCTTGTCGCTGTCCTTCAGTGAAATGAACACACAACCGAGAAGCGGAATTTTCGAACCGGCTGCAACGAGGCTCTTTGCCCGCGCCCGGTCGAAGTCGACATCGATCCCCATAACCTCGCCGGTCGAGCGCATTTCGGGTCCGAGCACCGTATCAACGCCGGGAAAGCGCGAGAATGGGAATACGACTTCCTTGACTGCCGTATGCGGAAGATCTCGGGCTACGACACCCAGATCGCTCAGCGTCGAGCCGGCCATCACCTTGGCAGCGATACGGGCAACGGGCTGCCCGATGGATTTCGCAACGAATGGCGAGGTGCGCGACGCACGCGGATTGACCTCGAGAACGAATATTTCGCCGTCCTTGATAGCGTATTGAATATTGACGAGGCCAATGACGCCGAGCGCGAGAGCGAGACGACGGGTTTCCTTTTCAAGCTCCTCAATGAGCGCCGTAGAAAGCGTATAGGGCGGCAACGAACAGGCGCTATCGCCAGAGTGAATTCCTGCTTCCTCGATGTGCTCCATAACGCCGGCTATGAATACATCGGCGCCGTCACAGATGGCGTCAACGTCTACTTCGACCGCGTTCTGGAGATATTCATCAAGCAGCAAGGGCTCGTCTTCGGATATCTCGATTTGAGCGGTCGCGAGATAGGCGCGCATCCCTGCCTCATCGCGAATAATTTCCATCGCCCGCCCGCCAAGGACGTAAGAGGGACGCGTGACCAGTGGATATCCGACGCTCTCTGCGATGCTCACGGCTGACTCACGTGACGGCGCCGTTGCGTTCGTGGGTTGGCGTAGCCCAAGTCTCGCGACCAGCTTTTGGAAACGCTCGCGGTCTTCAGCGAGATCAATCGCGTCAAACGACGTGCCCAGAATAGGAATACCTTCCGCGTGCAGAGTGGCGGCGAGTTTCAACGGAGTTTGCCCGCCATATTGAACGATTACGCCCAATAGCTCGCCCGCTTCGCGCTCTTTTGCGATAATGCTCAAGATGTCCTCAGCTGTCAGGGGCTCAAAATACAAGCGGTCGGATGTATCATAATCGGTGGAAACCGTTTCCGGGTTGCAGTTGATCATGATGGACTCGATGCCGAGATCCGCGAGCGCAAATGCAGCGTGGCAACAGCAGTAATCAAATTCGATCCCCTGACCGATGCGATTGGGTCCGCTACCGAGAATCACGACCTTGCGCGCGTTCGAAGGGGCCGACTCGCACTCCGGCAAGCCGCTGAAGGGCGCCTCATACGCTGAATACATGTAGGGCGTTTTTGCTCGGAATTCAGCCGCACACGTATCAATGCGTTTATATATCGGCGTGACGCCCTTTGCCTTGCGGAACTCTCGTACCTCGCGCTCGGTTCCCTCGCACAATTGCGCAAGGCGCGCGTCAGAGAAACCTAGAGCTTTCAGTGCGCGCAATCTCGCTGGGTCTTCGGGCAGGCCGTCCTGAGCGACGCTGTTCTCGGCGGCAACAATGGCGTCGATCTGTTCAAGAAACCACGGGTCGAATTGGGTGATGAGGCGCACCTGTTCTATCGGCACGCCATGGCGCAGGGCTTGAGCGGCGACGCGTAACCGTTCGGGGGTAGGGGCGGCGAGGGCCGCGCGGAAGGCGTTCAAATCATCGCCTTGTCCGAGGCCGGCGACCTCGATTGGGTCGAGGCCGGCAAGGCCTGTCTCGAGCGATCGGAAAGCCTTTTGCAGCGACTCCGGAAATGAGCGACCGATCGCCATCGCTTCGCCGACGGACTTCATCGCGGTCGTCAGGGTACGGTCAGCACCCGGAAACTTTTCAAAGGCGAAACGAGGAATTTTCGTGACGACGTAATCAATCGTCGGCTCGAATGCAGCAGGGGTTGCGCCGGTAATGTCGTTTTCAAGCTCGTCAAGCGTGTAGCCGATCGCCAGCTTGGCGGCGATTCGTGCGATCGGAAACCCGGTCGCCTTTGAGGCAAGCGCCGACGATCGCGAAACGCGCGGATTCATCTCGATGACGACAAGGCGCCCGTCATCTGGATTTACCGCAAACTGAACGTTAGAGCCGCCCGTCTCGACGCCGATCTCTCGCATCACCGCAATTGATGCGTTACGCATTATCTGAAATTCTTTGTCGGTGAGCGTTAATGCTGGCGCAACCGTAATTGAATCGCCGGTATGGACGCCCATCGGGTCAAGGTTCTCAATAGAGCAAATGATGACGCAGTTGTCGGCTTTGTCGCGCACCACCTCCATCTCGAATTCTTTCCAGCCGAGGAGGCTCTCGTCGATCAGCACCTGTCCCACGGGCGATGCATCGATCCCGGAACGGACGATCTGTTCAAATTCCTCTCGGTTATAGGCGACGCCGCCGCCTGTTCCGCCGAGCGTGTAGGCCGGCCGGATGATTGCCGGCAGGCCCACGATGTCGATTGATTTGAGCGCTTCGGCGAGTCCCGCCGCGCGATCATAACCAGTGGTGAGCCCCGCAGGATCGCGTAGAGGAGGAGAGGAGACGATAACCGCGCGCGGATTCTCAAGACCAATCCTCGTCATGGCGTCGCGGAATTTGCCCCGGTCTTCGGCCTTTTCGATGACATCGGCGCGCGCGCCGATCATTTCCACGCCGTATCGCGTGAGCGCGCCGGAGCGCTCCAGATCAAGGGCGCAATTCAAGGCGGTTTGCCCGCCCATCGTCGGCAAGAGCGCGTCAGGACGTTCGATGGCGATGATTTTCTCAACAAAGTCCGGCGTGATGGGCTCGATATAGGTCGCGTCCGCCAGCTCAGGATCGGTCATGATCGTTGCTGGATTGGAGTTGACCAGAATAACCCGGAAGCCCTCTTCCTTCAGGGCTTTGACAGCCTGCACGCCGGAGTAATCAAATTCACACGCCTGTCCGATGACGATCGGGCCAGCGCCGATAATCAGGATCGATTGGATATCGGCGCGTCTGGGCATGAGCGTTCTCGCAGGTATCTGCTCCCCGCGTGCCTTGCGGCGCGGGGCGGAGGAGAAGTGGAATATCGGCTAAAGCGGCGTCTTAGGTTATTTGGCGCGCCGAGGAAAGTGGGCGTTATCGCCAGCGAGGCGCCGTCCGCTGCGCAGTTGGATCGGGCGCGCTTGTCGCCGCCCCAGCATAGCCTGTAACTGAGTCCCTGACGAAGGGATTGGTCTGGCGTTCCTGGCCAAACGTCGATGTCGGACCGTGGCCGGGCACGAAGCGCATGTCGTTTCCGAGTGGCCAAAGCTTTTCCGTAATGGATCGGATGAGGGTGCTATGGTCGCCGCGCGGGAAGTCCGTCCTCCCAATCGATCCGGCGAAGATAACGTCGCCCACAAAGGCAATCTTCATTTCACGATGAAATATAACAACGTGACCCGGGGTGTGCCCTGGTGTGTAAGCGACTTCAAACTCAATCCCGTCGAGTTCGAGGCGATCGCCGTCTTCTAGCCAGCGATCGGGCGTGCAGTTCTCGCCGTCTTCGATGCCGAAGCGGGCCCATGACTCACGGATCTGGCTGAGCCAGAAGACCTCTTCTTTTTGCGGGCCCTCAATCGGCGCGCCTGTCCGACGTTTTATTTCTTCGGCAGCGCCTGCGTGGTCGAGGTGACCATGCGTCAGCCAAATCTGCTCGATCCGCGCGTCGAATTCACGGGCGGCAGCCATGATTTTGTCCGGCTCGCCGCCGGGATCAATTACGGCGGCGGCGCCCGAGGCGGCGCGCACGATCGAACAATTCTGTTGGAACGGCGTGACCGGGACGACGCGGACGGTAAACGGAGGGCGTTCTTGTAGAGACATGACACCGTTCTACTGAAGAAAGCTGGCAACGCAAATCGGCTGGGCCGCGCTGCGGCGACGACGGTATTAGGTTTGTGATTGGCGCGGAGCGCCTATCGCGTCCATTTATTAATCGGACGATGCAGCGGGAGTATGCAGTCATGATAGCGCTATGTTTTCGATCAAGCCTAGCAGCGAAGCCTGCGTTGGCGGGCGCGCTCGCGCTGCTCGCTATGGCGCCGCTCGCAGCAGTGGCCCAGAGTTACGAAGAGCAAAGTTCCAACCGAAATCAGGCCGAACTTGAAATCATCGCGGGGCCTTTGACGGCTGCGTTCAGCTTACCTGTTGAGTCCCTGGCGGACCCGCAGATCGCCTCGTCGTTCAGCGCGATTTCAGTCGACCCGAGCGGCGTTGCGATGCGCGGGTACGATCCTGTCGGTTATTTCGCGCAGCAGGCGGCGATGCCCGGACGACCCGAGTACCAATCTGAATATCGAGGAGCGAAGTTCTATTTCGCTACGGCTCAGAACCGTGATGCGTTTACAGCTAATCCGGAACGATTTGCGCCAGCCTATGGCGGGTACTGCACGCACACGCTCGCAAGCGGCGAGTTGACCCAGGCTGATCCATTGAACTGGACCGTGCACGGAGACCGGCTCTTCCTGACCAAGACGCCACAAGCGACAAAGGCTTTCCGGGAAAAGCTCGCCCATTCTATGGAAGCGGCCGATGCATATTGGTCGCAAGCCGGCCTTGACGACGATCGCTATAATCTCCGCGCTCACCGGGCGAGATAGACCCGCCGCGTCAACGACAGGTGAAAGTTCAGTCGCGCGACCGCTCGACATATTCCCGGTCAGCGATCCGCACCACAATTCGTTCGCCAACGGAGAGATAGGGCGGGACCATGACGCGGGCGCCGTTTTCGAGCGTCGCCGGCTTATAAGACGATGACGCGGTCTGGCCTTTCACGGTCGGCTCGGTGTCGGCGATCGCCATCGTCACGTATTCCGGCAGGGTCACGCCTAACGGGCGGCCTTCATGGCTCTCAATCTCGACGGTCATGTTTGGTTCAAGAAAATCAATCTGATCGCCGAGAAGCGCCTTTTGAATGCTGGTTTGTTCATAGCTTTCGGAATCCATGAACACGAGCAGATCGCCCTCGTCGTAGAGGTACTGATAGTTTTTTTGCTCGAGGCGTACGCGCTCAACCGTTTCTGCCGCCGAGAAGCGATCATTGTATTTGGTGCCGTTGATTACGTCCTGCATCTCCACCTGATTGAACGAACGCAGATTGCCCGGTGTGCGGTGTTCGGTGCGAATGACGAGGCAGAGTTTGTCCTTGTACATTAGGACCATGCCCGGTCTGATGGCGTTGCCGGCGATTTTCATAAAGCGCTCTTGGTTGTCTGATTACGAGTTTGCCGCATTAGGCGTTCTGGCGGATATAGTCCGGCGCGAGCAGCTTGACGAGTGGTCCCCACCGGCAGGGCGTCAGGCCGCTTTCAAGCTGTCTACGAAGGACTTGAAAAGTCCGAAACTATCCTGTGGACCGGGCGAGGCCTCGGGGTGATGCTGCACCGAGAATGCAGGAGCATTCGTTAAGCGGATGCCGCTATTGCTGCCGTCGAACAGCGATGTGAACGTGGGCTCAACATGGTCGGGAAGCGTCTCGGCGTCTACCGTGAAGCCATGGTTCATCGACACGATCTCAACTTTGCCGGTGGCGAGGTTTTGCACGGGATGATTGGCTCCGTGATGACCTTGCGCCATTTTGCGGGTTTTCGCCCCCGCCGCTAGCGCGAGCATCTGGTGCCCAAGGCAGATGCCGAAAACGGGGACGCGTTTCTCTAGCAAGCCCTGAATGACCGGTATGGCGTAAGCGCCAGTCGCCTCCGGATCGCCCGGTCCATTAGAGAGCACAACGCCGTCCGGCTTTTTGGCGAGGACGTCGTCCAAATCAGCGGTCGCAGGCACCACTGTCACGCGCGCGCCAGCCGTCGCGAGGAGCCGAAGGATGTTTCGCTTGACGCCGTAGTCAATCACAACCACATGCGGTTCATCGTGGCGCGCGCGCCCATAGCCTTCGCCCCATCGCCAAGCGGTTTCAGCGTGCGAATACGTCTGCAGCGTTGAGACCTCGCGCGCGAGGTCCCGCCCTTCAAGGCCGGCCCATTTCTCAGCTCGTGCGCGCAGTTCTTTGAAGTCGAATTTGCCGCTGGCGTTGTGGGCGATTACAGCGTGCGGCATGCCTTGCTCGCGAATACGCGCCGTCAATGCGCGCGTATCGACGCCGGTGACGGCGATGATGCCCCGCCGTTTCATCCAAGATCCGAGATCGAGCTGGGCGCGATAATTCGACGGGCTCGATATGGCGCACCGGAAGATTGCGCCCCGCGCTGCTGTTGATGCCGCAGGGGAGGCGTTTTCCATATCGTCGTTATTGACGCCGACATTGCCTATATGTGGGAAGGTGAACGCAATGATCTGGCCTGCATAGGACGGGTCTGTGAGGACCTCCTGGTACCCCGTCATCGCCGTATTGAAGCAAACCTCTCCAACGGTTTCGCCCACCGCACCTGCGCCGTCTCCGTGGAGAATCAGACCGTCAGCAAAAACTATCGCGCCGGTTGCAATGGGTGGTCCGTCTTGACTAATCCGCATAGATGAATATTTCTTCCCACTCGGTTAACAAAAAATCGTGCCGCGATCGCCGAGACCCTAGCCGTTAAATCTTTTGCTGATTGCGGACACGGTCACTTTCACCTCTCGGGGATGACGCGGCTTACGGTAAACTTGCTGCTCAAGCAACCGAGTGGAAACGGGCCCTTGGATGGCAGGTTTCTCGCAAGTTCAATATCTTTCGTTGGCGCGCCTAATGAAGGCACCACCTTGTCGTCGGAATGTCGATCTAAGTGAATTGTTGGACTGAAAAGGATTCTCATCGTGCACGCAGCAACGCTCGCTAAATCGGACGAAGTCATGAGCCTGCGCGACCGCATCGCCGTGGCGTTGAAATCTGCAATGAAGGCTGGCGGGGATCGCACGCGCGTCGCGACGTTGCGACTGATAACCGCCGCTATCCAGGACCGGGATATCGCAGCCCGGACAGAGGATCAGTGTGGCGGCGTCAGCGATACGGAAATTCTGGCATTGCTGGCGAAAATGGTCCGGCAACGCGAGGAGAGCTCTGCTGCCTTCGAATCCGGCGGCCGTCCCGACCTCGCCGAACAGGAGCAGATTGAAATCGATGTGATTCGAGGTTTCTTGCCTCGCCAGCTTGATTCGCAGGAAATCGAAGCAGCTGTCGCCGGAGTCATTGCTGAATGCGGGGCGACGGGCCTGAAAGACATGGGCCGCTGCATGAACCTGTTGAAACAACGTTATCCGGGAGCCATCGACGCGTCGCAGGTTGGCGCACTCATCAAGCGCAACCTCGCGTAGCGGCGCGTCAGTTTTCGCCTCTTTCGCGGCAGGCTTCTCCACGACAAAATAAATCTTCCTCTAAAAAAGACTTCCCGCGGTCTAAAGTGAGGCCTACGCAATTCAAAAAGTTGCGAGGCCTTGCGCGCATTTTTTGGTTGTTTTCACGGGCGGCGGCGGAGCTGGTAGAACCAACAAAAATGCCGAAATTTACGCCTGCCTTCCTTGATGAACTGAAAGCTCGTCTGAAGCCTTCAGACGTGATCGGCGCAAAAGTGAAGCTGCAGCGGAAGGGCAATGAATGGGCTGGTCTCTCTCCGTTCACAAAGGAAAAAACGCCATCCTTTTTCGTCAATGACCAAAAGGGCTTCTATCACTGCTTTTCGTCCGGCAAGCACGGCGACATCATCGGATTTCTACGAGAAACCGAGCAGCTGACATTCTCCGAGGCCGTTGAGCGTTTGGCCGCGTTGGCCGGCATGTCGCTGCCGACGGAAACCGAAGCCGACGTGCTGCAGGCAAGCCGTCGTAAGCGTCTAGAAGATGCATGCGAAGCGGCCGCTGAGTTCTTCGTCGGGAACTTGAGGCGCGCGCAAGGACGGCCCGGGGCCGAGTACCTTGCGAGGCGCGGCGTCGCGGAATCGGAAATCAAAACCTTCAGGCTTGGGTACGCTTCGCCGGGTCGTTCGGCGCTGAAAGACTGGCTCTTGGGCAAGGGTTTTGAGGAACAGATCCTAGTCGAGGCAGGTCTGGTCATTCGCCCGGAGGATGGCGGGGCTACCTATGATCGGTTCCGGGACCGCGTCATGTTTCCGATCCTTGGGTCGCGCGACGGCCCCATCGCATTTGGCGGTCGTGCGCTGAACCCGGCGGCGCGCGCCAAATATCTGAACTCGCCGGAGACGCCGCTCTTTCACAAGGGCGACGTTCTCTACAATTACGCCGCTGCGCGCGAAGCCGCAGGAGGGCCGCCGCTCGTCGTTTGTGAAGGTTACATGGACGTCATCGCGCTATGGGGCGCAGGGGTCCGACGCGCAGTGGCCCCGCTCGGAACAGCGCTGACTGAGGCTCAACTCGGTCTGCTGTGGCGCGCCTGTCCTGAGCCTGTGCTTTGTTTTGATGGCGACAAAGCGGGACAGGCCGCCGCTTTTCGGGCGATCGACCGCGCGCTGCCGCTGTTACGCCCCGACCGATCGCTGAGTTTCGCGTTTTTGCCCGGCGGTAAGGATCCGGATGATTTGGTGCGCGCCGAAGGGGCGGCCGCCTTCGAGGCGGTGATCGGACGCGCGGACAGTTTGGCCGAGACCCTCTGGCGGCGGGAAGTCGATGGTCGGGACCTCACGACGCCAGAGCGTCGCGCGGGCCTCC
>CAZSBU010000005.1:0-9054 GCA_964605055.1 uncultured Caulobacterales bacterium
CACGTTGACCTTCATCGCAGTCATGCTCGGATTCATCCTGCCTTATCTCGACTCGCGCCTTGGCTCAGAGTGGGTGGAGAACTTCAGTTTCCTCCGCGTAACGCAAGTAGAAGGCGCGCGCGCGATTCTTACAACGCTCGCAGGCGCGACGCTGGGCGTTGCAGGCGTCGCCTTTTCAGTCACCATCGTTGCGGTCTCCTTCGCGACATCCAACTATGGACCGCGTCTGATCGGCAATTTCATGAGCGATACGAAGAATCAGATCGTGCTCGGAATATTCGTCGCTACGTTCGTCTATTGCATCACCGTTCTCAGCACGGTGCACGCCACGTTGGAATTGCCAGACTCTACGGTAGACGCCTTTGTTCCGCAGCTTTCGATTTATTTCGCTCTGGTGCTGACGCTCGCCGCCGTTGCGGCGCTGATCGGCTACATTCATCACATTCCTGAATCCATAAACATCATGAACTTGACAGCCAAAATCGGCGAGAGGTTACAGAACTGGGTCAAGGAAAACATGGACGAGGAAGAACGACGCAGCGGGAAAGTCACGGATGACATCGATATTGAGCCTTGGCCCACGGCGCCGAAGGACCTGGATGAAGCAATCGTCTACGCAGAAACCGCCGGTTTCATTCAGCAATTTGATCTCGAAAGCCTTGAAGATCTCGCACGCGAGAAGAATATTCAGATCACGTTGCACCGGGCCCCCGGCGATTTCATCGTGGCGCGCGAAACGATAATGAGCGTGCGCCCCGCTATAAACGCTGATTGGGCGACGGCGCAGAGCATGCGTGATTGTTACACGCAAGGCGCCAACAGAACCGATGTTCAGGACGTTCTGTTTTTATCTGATCAGCTGGTTGAAGTTCTGGGGCGCGCACTTTCGTCAGGCGTCAACGACCCCCATACGGCCACGCTCTGCCTCAACTGGCTGCACGCCGGTCTTTTTGAATTTGCACGCCGGTCGCCGGCAGCGCCCGCGCAGAGCGATGATCCGGTGCGCTATCGACGCGTCACCTTTGAAGACATGTTGAACCGATCTTTCGACAACATGCGACAGTACATCGCCGCTGACCGCAGCGCGACGCTGCACGCGCTCGGCGTCCTCGCCGATTTGGCTGCCGCCGCCTCCCGCCCGGCCATGATCGACGCCTGCATTCGCCAAATGCGACGCCTGACGGTGTCGGCGAAGGAACTTCAAAGCGAGTCCGCCGCGCATGAAGAGATTGACGCCGAACTCGCGCGATTGCTCCAGGAGATAGCCGCTCGCTGAAGGCGGACGACGCTTGGCGGACTGCATCCACAACTGAAGTGGTGAGCCCAGATGGGATCGAACCATCGACCTACTGATTAAAAGTCAGTTGCTCTACCGCTGAGCTATGGGCCCCCTAATCGGATCCGCGAGAAAGACGGAATCCGCAGAAAGGATTGCAACGCAAAGGAAATGCGCGTTGCTTGTATGGCGGATCGCAGACGGCGTCCGGCGTCGACCGCCATTTCGGAGCGCGGACCATAGTGACGGCCCTTGCGCCGGTCAACCAGTCGCCGCGCCGATTTCCTCGCCGGCAGGCCGGCGCAGACGTCGCAGGGATCAGCCCGCACCGATCGTCTCTCCAGCGCTGGATCGTTCGCGAAACCCGGCTTCAAATTCGGCGAAACGCCCGGCGGCGATGGCCGCGCGCATTGCGCTCATCAATTGCTGGTAAAAATGCAGATTGTGCCAAGTCAGCAGCATCGGGCCGAGATATTCCCCCGCCTTGAAGAGATGGTGAAGATAGGCCTTCGAATAGTCCCGGCTGGCTGAACAGTCACTGGCCGCGTTGAGCGGGGCCTCATCCGTTGCAAAGCGCGCGTTCCGCAGGTTGAGCGGCCCGTCCCACGTCCAGGCCTGGCCATGGCGCCCGGACCGGGTCGGGGCGACGCAGTCGAACATGTCGATCCCGCGCGCAACCGCGCCGACAATGTCGGACGGCTTGCCGACGCCCATTAGATAGCGCGGCCGGTCGACAGGCATGTGCGGCGTCGTTAATTCGAGGACGCGAAACATCTCGTCCTGCCCTTCCCCGACCGCGAGGCCGCCGACCGAATATCCCGGGAAACCAAGCTCGCCGAGCCGGTCTAGACTTTCGCGCCGCAGATCTTCGAAATTTGCGCCCTGAATGATCCCGAAGAGCGCCTGATGCGCGCCGCCATATTCCTTGAACGCCGCCTGCGAGCGCGCCGCCCAGCGGGCCGACAAACGCATCGACGCCGCCGCGTCTTCATGGGCGATCGGGATGGCCGGGCACTCGTCGAGTTGCATCTGGATGTCAGCGCCGAGAAGGCACTGAATCTCGATCGAGCGCTCCGGCGTCAGCATGTGAGCCGCGCCGTCGATATGCGACTGGAAGGAAACGCCGTGCTCTGACAGTTTTCGCAAGCCCGCAAGAGACATGACCTGGAACCCGCCGCTGTCGGTCAGGATCGGACGCGACCAATTCATGAAGCGATGCAGACCGCCAAGCGATGCGACCCGCTCGGCGCTGGGGCGTAGCATCAGGTGATAGGTGTTCCCGAGCACAATATCTGCGCCGGTCGCACGCACATTCTCCGGCAGCATCGCCTTTACCGTCCCGGCCGTGCCCACCGGCATGAACGCCGGGGTCCGGATGTCGCCCCGGCTGGTTGAAATGAAGCCCGTGCGCGCCGCGCCATCGGTCGCCGCCATTGCGAATCCGAATGCCGTTCCTCGCGATGGTCCCGTCGTCTCGGTCATCAATGATTCCGGTTGCACAACGCCGGCTTTGCGAAACGGCGCAGATGCGGGCAATTGCCCGCCTTTCCCGCCGGGGTCAACGCTGGCGTTCGAGCAGGCAGGCGTCGCCAAAAGAATAGAACCGATAACCGCCAGCAATCGCGTGCGCATAAGCGCGCTGCATCGCCTCGACGCCAGCGAAAGCGCAGACGAGCATGAAAAGCGTAGAGCGCGGCAGATGAAAGTTCGTCATCAGCACGTCAACAACGCGAAAGCGGTACCCAGGCGTGATGAAAATGCTTGTCGCCGAATTGAAAGGCTGGACTTCCCCACTTGGGTCAGCAGCGCTTTCAAGGAGCCGGAGAGCGGTCGTGCCAACGGCGACGATCCGGCCGCCATTCGCGCGAGCCGCATTGATGCGAGATGCCTGCGCAGGCGATATCTCTCCCCATTCGGCATGCATGACGTGGTCTTTGATCTTGTCAGCGGTGACCGGCAGGAATGTCCCTGCCCCGACATGCAGCGTTACCGTCTCCCGACTGATCCCGGCTTCGTCGAGGCGCGCCAGAAGCTCTGGCGTAAAATGCAGACCCGCTGTCGGCGCAGCCACCGAACCGGCTCGGTCGGCGTAGACTGTCTGGTAATCGGCCGCGTCTGTCAGGGAGGGCTCGCGGCGGCGCGCAATGTAAGGCGGGAGCGGCGGGCGGCCTGCCTGCGCGAGCGCGGCGTCAAAAGCATCACCACTGAGATTGAAGCGCAACAACGCTTCGGACTCGTCGCGCGCCTCTACAATAGCAACAAGCCCAGCCCCAAAATCCACCGCGTCGCCTGCGCGCACGCGCTTGGCAGGGCGCACGAACGCCCTCCATAGATCAGCGCTAAGGCGTTTATGAAGCGTCGCGTCGATTGTGATTGCGGCGCCGCCGCTACGCTCTGGCCGCGTTCCGCGCAATTGGGCGGGAATTACGCGACTATCATTGACGACCAGAAGATCGCCCGGCCGCAGTAAACCGGGCAAATCGCGCACTGCGCGATCGGAGACTGTCTTCCCGACACAATGAAGCATCTTCGCAGCGTCGCGGGGCGATGCCGGATAAAGGGCGATGCGCTCGTCCGGAAGAAAAAAGTCGAAGTCAGCCGCGAGCATTTCTAAAACCCGCGTGAACTAGCCGATGCGGCGCGGCGGAGACCGGTGATCTTGCCCGCCCCCGCGCGCCTGTCTTGTTTACCGGGCAACCTTCGACCAGATCTCCCGGTACGACCAATAGAGGATGCCGCACAGGATCAGAAGATACGCCATTGTGATGACGCCCATGCGCGTCCGCGCTTCCAGTTTCGGTTCTGAAGCCCAGGCGAGGAACTCGGTCACATCCCTTGAATACTGCTCCACCGTTTGTGGGGTGTCAGGGTTGGCATACTCGACAACGCCGTCAGCTAGTGGCGCCGCCATCGCGAAGACGCCGCCTTTGGGCACTTCGACATCTTTCAAAGGCTTGCCTTCGGCATCACGATACTCGTCCTTGAGCAGTTGGGACATGTCGCCGGGGTAGTAGATGTTGTAGTACTGGCCCGCCCCAACGGTGACGCTCGGCGGCGGCTCTTGATAGCCTTGAAGCAGGCTATAGACGTAATCCGGGCCGCGTGGGCGCGCCTTGATGATAAGCGAAAGGTCTGGCGGCAAAGCGCCGCCATTGGCGAGCCGGGCGATTTGTTCATTCGGGAACGGTGCGGGGAATTTGTCCGAAGGCAAACCCGTCCGCTGGAACATCTCGCCAAAATCATCCGGACCGTCTTCAACCTGAAACTCCGATGCGATTTGCTTGACGATCGGGTTCTCGTTCGGGTTGGAGCACTCAACCGAAGCCGGTACGCCCTCCGGGCAGCGTTCCAGAAAGAACGGACCGCCTTTTTGCCCGAGATTACGGAACGACATCAGATTCATGGAATGGCAGCTAGCGCAAACCGTCCGGTAGACCTGATAGCCCCGTTGCACCGCGTCTTTGTCGTAGGATCCGAAGGGTCCGTTAAACTGCCATTTGTTCTGCTGGAGTTCCGCCGCCTCTCCGCCGGCGGCAAGCGCGCCGCCAGCGTTGAGAAGTGAGAACAATCCGACGGCCAGCGTCGCTAATTTAATCCGCGTCATACTTTTTATCCTTGGCTCGGATTTACGTTGCTTGCTGAAACTTCCTATTCGGCTGGCTGTACTGCCCCGGCGCTCGCCGCCGGGATAGATTTTTTGCCGAGGACAGCCTCAGAGATTGACTTCGGAAGCGGTCTTGGTTTCTCAAGCGCGCCGAGCAGCGGCAAGATGATCAGGAAGAAGGCGAAATAGTAGGCTGTGCCGATTTGCGCAACCAACACATAGCTACCTTCCGCAGGCTGACCGCCCAGCCATCCGAGCGCGATGCACACGATCACGAACAGGGCGAACCAAAGCTGCGCGACGGGACGATAGCGCATAGACCGTACTTTCGAGGTATCGAGCCATGGGAGTACGAACAATACGAGGATCGATCCGAACATTGCGATGACGCCGCCAAGTTTGGAAGAGATCGGCCCGAGGTCAAACGTGATCGCCCGAAGGATCGCGTAGAACGGCAGGAAGAACCACTCGGGCACAATGTGCGCCGGCGTCGAAAGCGGGTTTGCCGGAATGTAGTTGTCCGGATGCCCGAGCACGTTCGGGCTGAAGAACACGAACGCCGCAAACATCACTAGGAATACAGCGATCGCGAACCCGTCCTTCACCGTGTAGTATGGGTGGAACGGGACTGTATCCTTCTTCACATCCTTCACCTCAACGCCCGTCGGGTTGTTGTTGCCGGGAACGTGCAGCGCCCAAATGTGCAGCACGACCACGCCCGCAATAGCGAACGGCAGCAGGAAGTGCAGCGAGAAAAACCGGTTCAGCGTTGGGTTGTCGACGGAAAACCCACCCCATAACAATGTCACGATTGAATCGCCGATAACCGGAATCGCGCTGAAGAGATTTGTGATAACCGTCGCGCCCCAGTAGGACATCTGGCCCCACGGCAGCACGTAGCCCATGAAGGCCGTCGCCATCATCAGCAGGAAGATCAACACGCCGAGGATCCACAGCATTTCGCGCGGCTCCTTGTAGGACCCGTAATAAAGACCGCGGAACATGTGGAGGTAAACGGCAATGAAGAACATCGACGCGCCGTTGGCGTGTACGTATCGCATCAGCCAGCCATAATTCACATCGCGCATGATGTGCTCAACGCTGTTGAACGCGTAATCAACATGCGGCGTGTAATGCATGGCAAGGATGACGCCGGTCACGATCTGAATGACGAGGCAGATCGCAAGGATCCCGCCAAACGTGTACCAGTAATTCAGGTTCTTCGGCGTCGGGAAATCAACAAAAGAGTCATACGCCATCCGAACGATCGGCAGGCGCTTGTCGAGCCAGCGCTCAACTTCTGTCCCGGGCTTGTAAGTCGACGGATGGCTCATTTTTCTCCGCTCCTAACCAATGCGAACGAGGGTATCGCTGATGAATTCGTAGTTTGGAACCAACAGGTTCTTGGGGGCCGGCCCCTTTCGGATGCGCCCGGCGACGTCATAGTGAGAGCCGTGGCAAGGGCAGAACCAACCATCGTACTCGCCGCGCGTCTCGCCCTGCGCCGTGCCGAGCGGCACGCAGCCAAGATGAGTGCACACGCCAACCAGGATGACGTATGCTGGGTTGATGACGCGGTTCTTGTCTGTGGCGTCGGCGGAGCCAGCGAGATTGGCGTTCTCAGCGCCTTTGTCCTTAAGGGCTGAGAGCGGCGTCTGTTCAGCTTCGCGAATCTCATCCGCCGTTCGATGCCGAATGAACACCGGTTTGCCTTGCCACATTACGCGAATGGCCTGACCGACTTCCAAGGAAGACAAGTCAACCTCCTTGGTTGACAAAGCGAGGACCGAAGCGTCCGGATTCATCTGGTCGATCATCGGACCGATGGCTGCGATGCCGCCCACGGCCGCCGTGGCCGCGGCGAGGATATGGATGAAATCCCGCCGGGTGGGTTCTGGTTGTTCTGGCGCAGAAGCTGCTGTCATGTGCGGTTTACGTCCTCAACTATGAAGTGGCTCAGTTTAGCGAGTTTGGGAAACTGCGGTCAGACGTCGCGGAAACGCCCAGCTTCCGCAGGAGATTTACGTTGAGCGATTGACACGGGTTTTATCGTAAGTCTAGCGGTGCAATCGCTGCGGCCTAGCGTCGCTTAACCGTTCCGCGCTAGCCACTTAGCAAATGGTAGTTATGGGAATCCCGTACGTTGGGTCGGCCCTCGGCGCAACTTTCAGATAGTCATGAGGCTCGCCCTTTATCAACCGGAGATAGCCCAGAATGCCGGGGCAGCGATGCGCAGCGCCGCTTGCTTCGGCGCGGCGGTCGACATCATCGAGCCTTGCGGCTTTCCGCTAGGAGAAAGAGGCCTCAAGCGGGCGGCAATGGACTACCCGGCGCTTGTGGAAATTTCCTCGCACGCGTCCTGGGGCGCATTTCTCGATTCCGCCCCGGTTCAACGCGGACGTCTCGTGCTCCTTTCGACAAAAGCTGTATTAACTATCTGGAATCACTCGTTTCTTCATCACGACATTGTGGTTGTAGGTCAGGAAAGCGCTGGAGCGCCGCCGGAAGTCCATGATCGCTGTGAGGCCGTTATCAGCATTCCGATGGCGGTCGGGGCAAGGTCATTGAACGTCGCGACTGCCGCCTCGATCGCGCTTGCGGAAGCGCGTCGCCAGCTTGACGTCAAAGCCGTTTAACGATTGGACGGGTCATGCAACGGCCCACGCGGAACCTGAAGCGCCGAAGACTCAAGGAGCACGCCGCCTGTGACAACAGAACACCCTGCCAGTCTTGCAACAGGCGCCGAGCCCTGCACCGATATCGAAGCGCGTAAGAAACAGGCCCGGCAAGCGTTCGAGGCGCTGCAAAACGCTTTGATCGCCGCCTTTGAACGCCTTGAGGACGAGGCTGGCTCAGTTTATGGCGAATCACTTCCCGGCCGGTTTGAACGCACCCCATGGCGAAGACCCCTTGATGGGGCCGGCGCAGATCAGGGCGGTGGCGTGATGGCGATGATGAAAGGCCGCGTCTTCGAGAAGGTCGGGGTGCATACCTCAACGGTCTATGGCGTCTTTTCGGAGGAATTCCGCCACCACGTACCCGGCGCGTCGGAAGACCCGCGCTTCTGGGCGTCCGGCTTATCGTTGATCGCCCATACGCGTAATCCGCACGCGCCATCGGCGCATATGAACACGCGGATGATCGTGACGACAAAGAACTGGTTTGGGGGCGGCGGCGATCTGAACCCCATGCTCAATCGCTATCGCGTCGACGATCATCCGGATACGGTCGATTTTCATGCCGGCTTCAAGCGCGCCTGTGATGCGTATTCGCCGGGCTATTACCCGAAGTTCAAAAAATGGTGCGACGAATATTTCTTCCTTCCGCACCGGGGCGAAGCGCGCGGCGTGGGCGGCATATTCTATGATCGCCACGACACCGGGGACTGGCCGGCCGATTTCGCCTTCACAAAGGACGTGGGCCTGGCGTTCCTTGAGGTTTACCCGAAATTGGTCGCTCGTCGGATGAATGACCCTTGGTCGGAGGAAGATCGACAGGAGCAGCTTTTCCGAAGGGGTCGATACGCCGAATACAATCTTCTCTACGACCGTGGCACGACCTTTGGGCTGAAAACAGGCGGCAATGTGGAAGCGATCCTGTCGTCCTTGCCGCCGCTCGCTACGTGGCCCTGACGACGCGCGCGCGGTGGTAAAGATTGAGTATGGAGCGCTTGTAGTCAGCCGTGCCGACTAGTCTGAAGCCGGCTTTCTCAGCCACCCGTATCGATGGCGCATTCGCCGGATCGATGATGCAGGAAAAGCGCACGGCGTTTAAATTGACGTCGAGCCAGCCGAGCGCAGCGGAAAGGGCCTCGCTTGCGTAACCCCGTCCGTGGACGGCAGGATCGAGCGACCATGCGCATTCAGGCATGCCTTCGAGGGGCGGCGAAATGATCCGCTTGAAGTCGGCGGCCCCGACTTCGCCAATAAACTTGCCGGTGGACCTGTCCTCTACCGCCCACAATCCGTAACCGCAGAGCCGCCACTGCCCTGCGGCTCGCGAAAATCGCATCCAGCAGTCTTCGCTTGATACAGGCTCCCCGCCGATGTACCGGGTCGTCTGCGGGTTCGCCCATATCTCGCGATAGGCTGGAAAGTCCTCAACCGTCCTTGCGCGGAGCACCAGCCGTTCCTGCGCATCGGCCGTTCGGTTTCGCTCGCCGACCTCGACGGGG
>CAZSBU010000005.1:9064-9319 GCA_964605055.1 uncultured Caulobacterales bacterium
ATCCCCCGCCCGCGGCGGACGCACCACCAGCCGTTCCGTCTCAATGCGGGGAGGATCGCTCATTGGACTTTCCGCGCGGCGATGTAGGCGTCGACGCGGCGAGAGACGAGATCGAGCGGCATGCCGCCCTCAGTCAGGATGACGTCGTGAAACGCACGGACATCAAACGCGGGTCCGAGCGCAGTCTCGGCGCGGCGGCGCAATTCCCAGAATGTCAATTCGCCGACTTTGTAGGCGAGCGCCTGCCCCGGCCAG
>CAZSBU010000005.1:9329-13330 GCA_964605055.1 uncultured Caulobacterales bacterium
GCCAGGCGATGTAACGATCCACCTCAGTCTGGACATTATGGAGCGATAAGGCCGTGTTATCGGCGAGATAATCGATCGCTTGCTGACGGGTCCAACCTTTCACGTGCAGCCCGGTATCAATGACAAGCCGGCACGCTCGCCACATCTCATAGGATAAGCGACCGAACTCATCATAGGGCGTTTTATAAACGCCCATCTCGACGCCCAGCTTCTCAGCGTAAAGCCCCCACCCTTCGCCGAAGGCGTGCGGATAAAAGCGACTCCGAAACGCAGGCGCGTTTTCTACTTCGTAGGCGAGCGCGATCTGCAAGTGATGGCCGGGAACGGCTTCGTGCAAGGTGAGAGCGGGCAGCTCGTATAACGGACGCTTATCGAGCGCGTAGGTATTCACCCAATACTCCCCCGCCCTCGAGGAGCCCGGCGATGCGCTGGAATATCGCCCCGTGGTAAAGTTCGGCGCGATTTCAGCGGGCACAGGCTTTACGGTGTAGGGCTGGCGCGGCAACCGCCCGAAATAGGCTGGAAGCAGCCCGTCGATGTCTTTGGACAACGCTGATGCGCGCATCAGCAACTCATCGGCTGTCGAGGCGTAAAACTGCGGATCGGACCGAAGGAAACTCTGGAACTCCGCAAACGCGCCATCGAATCCCACCCGTTCGATTACGCCCGCCATTTCGCCTCTTATGCGAGCGACTTCCCTGAGCCCCGTTTGATGAATTTCCTCCGCTTCCGCCTCATCTCGCGTCGTATAGAAGCGCACAAGCGCGCCATAGTAGTTTGCGCCGTCCGGCAACGCCGCAGCGCCAACGCTATCGGCCGCCTGAGGCGCGTACTCATAACGCATGAAGGTCGCGAGATCCCGAAAGGCGGGCAGCACATCGCGTTCCATCACTCGCATGGCCTCAGCCCGCAGACGTCGCTGGACACTGGCCGGCATGGATTTTGGCATCGATGTGAAAGGCGCAAAGAGCGGATGAGCCTCCGCCGACATCGCGGCTTGCGCCTCAAACGACAGCAAGACGCCGGCCATGATTTCCTTTGGCTGAACGAACCGCTCGGTCATTCCCAGATGCATATTGTCGATATTCTGCTGGAAATATTCAGGCAGCTGCCGAAGCCTCGACAGGTAATCGCGATAGGCTTTCTCGGTCGAGAAGGATGTTGCTGCGGCGACCTGCCCGAACTCCAGATGAAACCCATGATCTGAAAGGAAGGGCGCCCGCCAGCTTCGAAACTCAGCCAGTGCGATTTCATGAGTTAGAATAAACCGCAGAATTTCGGCGCTAACCGGATCAGCGGACGGATCAGCGGCGTCGAGACGGGCAAGCAAGGCGCGGGCTGTCGACAGGCGACGCGCGTAAGCCTCCGGCGAGACGTCGGGTATCTGGTCATCGAATCCGGAAACCCCGCTTAAGGTCGCCTCGAAAGGGTTCTCCCGCATCGCGAAATCTTCAAAATCGTGAAAGATTGATGAAAGCTCTTGAGCGTCCGCGTTTCTGGCAACGACAGAATCCGGCTTCGAAGCGTTAAGGGCCTCGGCCTGCGCGAGGCCACCGCACGCGAGGAAGCTCACACCGATAAATACTGCGTACTGCGACAAAATGGCGGCGCGCAGTGATCGGCCATCGATTTTCAGCATTCTGTTTTCCCCGATATGGTCGTCACCAGTGGACCGGCGAGGCGCCGGGAAAAGGTACCGCTTACAATCAATTCAATCCTTTGCGTTATTGAATAGCATCGGTTGGCGGCTATCTGGAATATAGCGGAGAAGACTGCGCAAGCGGCGCGCAGGGCCGGTTGTACGAAAGGGACGGACGTTTGCATGGCGGGAGCGCCGAAAAGCCACACGGGAACGGGCTCCGATACGGAAGGCAGCGGCTTCGATCCGCGCCGGTTCTGGCCGAAGTTTGGGCAAATTCTGGCGCCCGAACGGTCATTTTACCTCCTGGCGGCCGTTTACGGGATCGGCATCAGTGTGCTGTCGCTGGCCTTCCCGATCTCTGTTCAGATGCTCATCAACACCGTCGCGAACATTCGACTGGCGACGCCGCTGATCGTACTGTCCGCCGCGATGTTCGTGTTGCTGCTGGCGTCGGGGCTACTGAATGCGCTGCGCATCCACTTGATGGATATATTCGGACGCCGATTCTACGCGCGCCTCGTGTCGGAGATCAGCCTGCGGTCGCTCTACGCCAAGAACCCGTTCTTCGCCGATGCCGGGCGCGTCGACCTGTTTAACCGATACTTCGATATCGTGACGATCCAGAAGACGATCCCCAACCTGCTGGTCGGCGGCTTTACGGTTGTCTTGCAAGCCGCAGTCGGATTCATCGTGGTCTCGCTCTACCACCCGGTGTTTCTCGTCTTCAACATGGTGGTGGTGGTCATCGCGTGGTCCATCTGGGCTATTTGGGGGCGGCAGGCCATCAGAACCGGCGTCGCGCTCTCTCACGCGAAATACGACACCGCGAGATGGCTGGAAGACCTCGCCGGCGCAAATGGCTTTTTCAAGTCGAACCGCCATATCGCCTATGCGCTTGAGGAAACCGACCTCCATACCGGTCAATATATTGAAGCGCACAAGCGGCACTTCCGGGAGACGCAGGCGCAGACGATAGCCTACCTTTTGCTCTATGCTTCTGGCAGCGCCGCCTTGCTCGGGCTCGGCGGTTGGCTTGTGATTCAAGGCCAGTTGAGCCTTGGCCAATTAGTGGCCGCGGAATTGATCCTCTCGGCGGTGTTTTTAAGCTTCGCTCAGATATCGACCTATCTTAAAGGCTTCTACGATCTTTGCGCCGCTATCGATGAGCTGTCGCTGTTCCTCGATATCGACCAGGAAGAACCGAGCGGCGCACTCCCGCCGCCTGGCGGCTCCGCTGACTTACGGTTCGACCGCGTCGGCGGCGATGCGCGCGGCAAGCCAGCGCTGCTGAATTTCGAGGTGCCGGGCGGAACGCATGTGATGGCGGTCGCTTCCACGCACGGAGTACAGCGGCTGTTCACCAATTTGCTAAAGCGCCATATCTCTCCTGTCGGCGGAATGATCGCGTTCGGTGGCGGCGATCTTCTGGATACGGAGGTGCACGCGCTGCGGCGCCAGATAATTTCTCTCGACAGACCAACCATCGTACAGATGACGATCCGCGAATATCTCCGCCTCGCATGCGAGGATGCCGACCCGGAGCAATCGCTGGAAGCCATTCGCGCCGCCGGCCTTGGCCCGATTGTTGCGCAGTTGCCGGACGGCCTCGATACGCATCTTGCATCCACAGGCTGGCCGCTTTCCGTTGCGGAAACGATGCAATTGAAATTGGCGGGCGCACTGCTGGCGCGACCGCGACTGCTGATTCTAAACCAGCTTTATGACACGGTCCCGGAAACGGCATTGCGCGGTGCGTTAGATTTTCTCTCAAGACGCGCACAGACGACGGTTATGTATTTCTCCAATCGAAGCAGAAATCCCTGCTTCTCAAGTTTCTTGTTCCTCGATCATGAAAGACAGCTTTTCGTTCGCGACTTCGAAGGATTACAAGCGATCGCGCGTGGCGAAGATTCCGATCGCTCGATTGACGCCCCGGCCCCTCGCCTTCCCCGCCTTGCAGTAGCGTCGTTGCCGCAGGACGAAGGAATATCCTGATGCCCTTTCGCGAACAGCATATCGGCAAATTCAAGACGCTCTCATCTATCCGCATGCCGAACGTCTTTCGGGTCATCGCATGGATGCTCATCATCGGCTTCGTGGTTGGGCTTGCCTTTCTGACCTTCACGCCGTGGGTGCAGACGACAGGCGGCGTCGGGCGCGTAACCGCGCTTAACCCGAACGACCGGGCGCAGGAAATTAGCGCCTTCGTTTCCGGCCGTATCGCCGAATGGTATGTGCGCGACGGCAGCCAGGTGACGGAAGGCGACGCAATCGTCCGAATCGAAGACAATGACCCGCAGCTATTGAACCGGCTTGGGGCGGAACGCCAACAGGTGGAAGCCAAACTTGCAGCTGCTGA
>CAZSBU010000005.1:13340-30595 GCA_964605055.1 uncultured Caulobacterales bacterium
TGAGAGCCGTCTTGAGACCGCGCAGATCGATCTCAGGCGCGTTCAGTCGCTGTTCGAAAGAGGATTGACGTCTCGGCGCGAGGTGGAACTCGCGCAGATCAAGGTTCAGGATTTCCTGGCGAACGTCGCGGAGGCCAATGCAGAAATGAGCCGCATCGACGTCAGCATCACGAGGCAAGCCGCGCAGATCGTAACTGCGCCGCGCGATGGCGTCATCTTGCGCGTCAACGCGGGGGATACCTCAACCTTCATCGGCGCCGGCGCCGTCGTCGCCACCTTCGTGCCGCTGAATGTGGAACGCGCCGTTGAAATTTTCGTCGATGGCAGAGACGTCTCCCTTGTCCGACCCGGACAGAAAGCGCGTGTGGAATTTGAGGGCTGGCCGGCGGTGCAGTTCAGCGGGTGGCCGTCAGTAGCGGTGGGAACCTTCGGCGCGAGGGTCGTTTCCATCGATCCGTCAGCGGACCAGACCGGCAGATTCCGTGTCCTGTTGGTCGAAGACCCGGAAGAAACGACGCCCTGGCCTGATGAGTCCTATATTCGCTTCGGCGCTGCCGTGCGTGGCTGGGTGCTGCTAGAAGCTGTATCCGTCGGCTACGAGATCTGGCGGCAAATGAATAACTTCCCACCAGAATTCGCCACCAACGCCGGAGCGGGCGGTGGAAACAGTAGAGGAAGCGGCGCCGGCAGCAACACCGGCGGCGGAAGTGGCGGAGGCGCTGGAGCAACCGGTAGCGGCAACTGACGTGCGGTCTGGATTTATCTTTTTGGTCGCGCTGTCGGCGGCAGTCTTAGTGCGGATGAACGCAAACGCTGCGCTTGCTCAGGAGCCGCAGACAGTCCCGGCGCGCTTAGACCCATTATTCGTTGAGGAAGTACTGGCCTCATCGGCCGAGCGCTTCCCGCAGGTTCTGGAAAGCCTCGCGCAACGGCGCGTCGCCAGCGGACAGGCGCTCGCCAGCGAGGGGGCGTTCGACCTCGTATTCTCAGCCGATGGGTTTAGCCGCGCAACCGGCTTCTGGGATGGGTCAGTAATCGAAGGCAAGGCAACGCAAGCTCTTCGTCCGCTCGGCGCGCAGGTCTTCGGATCGTACCGAATTTCCGATGGAAGGTTCCCGATTTATGAGGACATAAATTTCACGAACCAACTCGGAGAGCTGAAGGTCGGTGTGCTGTTTTCACTTCTACGCGACCGCCAGATTGATGAGCGGCGATTTGCAGTTGCAGACGCCGCGATGGCGCTTGAGCAAGCCGATCTCGGCCTGACTCTGACGCGCATCGGCGTGCAATACCGCGCGCTTTCCGCCTACTGGCGCTGGGTGACGGCAGGGCGGCGCCTTGAAGTCTATGAGAACCTGCTGGCGCTTGCCGAAGCGCGGATGCGCGGGCTTGAAGAGGAAGTGCGTCTCGGCGCACGCGCGCGAATTTTTCTGACCGAGAACCGTCAGAACATTACACGGCGCCAGATCCTTGTCGCCCAATCGCGGCAGGATTTTATATCGGCCGCCAACGCCTTGTCGTTATATCTGCGCGGACCGGAGGGCGAGCCCATTGTTCCCGACCCCGGCCGATTGCCGCCGACGCCGAGCACTCTTCCGGGCGCGGAGAATGGCGACCTCGACGCGGCGACTTTGGACGCCGCGCTCCTCGCTATGTCGCGGCGGCCCGATTTGCGCGCCATCGCGACCGACATTGAGCGGGCGCGTCTGCGCCTTGCGCTCGACAAGAATGCTCTGAAACCGCGGCTTGATCTACGGTACGAGGTCTCAAGGGATTTTGGAGACATTGGCGAAGGCGGCATATCTCGCGATTCAACTGACAATATCGTCGGACTGAAACTCGTAGCGCCGTTGCAACGGCGCGACGCCCGCGGCCGCGTGCGCGCTGCGGAAGCTCAGCTTGAAGCTTTGCAGGAGCGACGACGCGGCTTTCGGGATCAACTCGAGGTCGAACTCCGTAATATCGTCGTTGATCTTAATGTTTCGCGGCAGTTGCGCGCTCTCGCCGCGCAGGAAGTGGAACAGTCCGAGATCATGCAACAAGCCGAACGCGATCGCTTCGAAGATGGCGCCAGCGATTTTTTTCTCGTCAATATCCGGGAGGAAACCGCCGCCGACGCCCGTGTGCGCTATTGGCTGACCGACCTAAACGCAAGGCTGGCGGAGGCTAACTTCGGAGCAGCGACGGTCGATATCGAACGTCTTGGTCTTGAAGGGCAGCTCTCGGAGTAGGCTTTCCATCCTGAACGGAAAACAGGGCGGGAGGGCGCGAGCTTCTCCCCCATGAAGCTGCTCGCACCCTCCCCGTCCCGCGCCTGGATATGGTTGGGCGATCTACCCGGCGACGGGACATTGCGTCAACGCGCAGCCATTGACGCGGCAGCGCCAACGACCCGTCGCGTTAGGGCTGTCTACGCGACAACGCCGGGAGGGGTGGCGTATGAATGCGTCGACGCAATTTTTATTTCCCAAACTTTTTACAGCCCAAGTCAGCGTTACCGCTGATGGATAACGATCGCCCATCCCAGCGGTCGTCCTTGTGATCTTTTTCACATCGAAGCCGGATCGCCCGGAAAAAACGGCGCGCGAATGGTCATTGTCACGACAACGTGAGGTAGTCTTGCCGCTTGAGCCGGCGCGCATCACGTATCCGACGCATCAACAATGCGCCCTGTCGCACGGCACAAACCGGCGGGTCGCGCTCACAAAGGAAGTCACATGAAGAGATACATCTTGGCCCTAATCGGGGCAGTAGCCGGCTCGTTGGCTATTGCAGCCCCGACTCTGGCGGCGGCGGACAAACCGCAAGTCTATGTTGAGAAGGCCGAAAAACTGGCCGTTCAGGGCTATGATCCGGTCGCCTACTTCGTGGTCGGCGCCCCGGTGAAGGGATCGCAACAATTCTCGCTTGAGCATAAAGGCGCAACGTGGCGATTTTCGTCCACCGAAAACTTGGAAAAATTCAAATCCAATCCGGCGGCCTTTGAACCTCAGTATGGCGGACACTGCGCTTGGGCGGTCAGCCAAGGTTACACCGCGAAAGGCGACGCGAGGTATTGGCGCATCGTCGATGACAAGCTCTATCTGAACTATAACGCGAAGGTGCAGAAAGACTGGTCGCAGGACATTCCAGGCTTTATCGCCAAGGCCGACGCCCAATGGCCGGCAGTCCTGTCGAAATAGGCTGATAGCGGACAGTATGGAAAAAGGCCGCTGTTAAAGCGGCCTTTTTTTCGTTCACGGAACGTCGCAATACGAAGCGAACGGCTTGGTCAAGGACGTCCAATGGGCAGGGGTCACGACGATGAGTGTCATGCATTTGCTAACTTTGCTGCGGCGCGATACGCTACCATTCTATGCGGCAGAGCGATCTCTTTAAACATTACGACGCCAATGGCGGCTTTTGCGAGATATTCGGCTCAGGGAGTATCCAACCGAGATCGGCGCTTGGGGAACGTCTCGCGGCGTTTAAACTCGGTGCGCTCAATCAGCGAAACCGGGCTGCAGAGCGCGAGCTGCAGAATCTCGGCATCACTTTCACGGTCTATTCCGACGCCGGCGTTATAGATCGCATCTTGCCGTTTGATCCGATCCCCCGACCTATCGCAGCGGCTGACTGGCGGATCATCGAGTACGGTTGCATCCAACGCGTAACGGCGATCAACGCCTTTCTTGCTGATCTGTATTCGGACCAGAAGATCTTGAAAGACGGCGTTATCCCGCCGGAACTTGTTCTCGGAAACCGGAATTTTCGCCCTCAAATGTGTGGGCTGAAACTGCCGCATGACGTTTACGCCCATATAAGCGGCGTGGATATCATCCGCGACGCGAGCGGCGAATTCATGGTCCTTGAGGACAACTGCCGCTCTCCCTCGGGCGTTTCCTACGTGATAGAAAACCGTCATCTGATGATGCGATCGTTCTCTGATTTGATGAACGGCGTTCGGATCCAGCCGGTTTCCGACTACGGACAACGGCTTAAGGGCAAATTGTTAGAGACCGGCCCATCGGGCGTGAGCGGCCCGCAAGCGGTACTTTTAACGCCTGGCGTTTTTAATTCCGCGTATTTCGAGCACGTTTTTCTCGCCCGCGAGATGGGCGTCCCGCTTGTCGAAGGACGCGACCTCATCGTCGACGAAGACGACCGGGTATTTATGAAAACCGTTGCCGGGCTTGAGCCAGTCCATGTCATCTACCGGCGGATTGACGATGATTTTCTCGACCCGGAAGTTTTCCGGAGCGACTCCATGCTTGGCGTTCCGGGTATCATGCGCGCCTATCGTTCCGGCAACGTAACGCTCGCGAATGCCGTTGGCACAGGCGTTGCCGACGACAAAGCGGTCTATGCTTACATGCCGCGCATCATCAAATATTATCTCGACGAAGAACCAATTATCGCCAACGTCGAGACGCACATCTGTCGCGAGCCGGCGGCTCTCCAGTTTGTGCTCGACAATATGGAAACCCTTGTGATCAAGCCCGTCGGCGAATCGGGGGGCTACGGCATTGTTATTGGGCCGAAATCGACAAAAAATGCGCTGCGCGAGGCCCGCGAGGCGGTTATGCGCGACCCTGCAAATTACATCGCCCAGCCGATGATCAATCTTTCCGTATGCCCCACGCTTACTCCCGAGGGCGTGCGTGCGCGCCATGTTGATCTGCGCCCGTTTGTGTTGTCGGGAGCGGGTTCATGGGTTCTGCCTGGCGGTCTCACGCGAGTAGCCATGCGCGAAGGTTCGATCATCGTTAACTCGTCTCAGGGTGGCGGCTCGAAAGACACGTGGGTTATGCGATGATCACCCTTGCAGCAGTCAATCAAGGCTCAGGCGGCGCGCTATCATGATGCTGGCGCGGTTCGCAGAAAACGCGTTCTGGCTCGGCCGGTATATCGAGCGCACGGAAAGTCTTGTACGCCTTCTCGCCGTTACCGACAATTTCGCTGCGGATCAGGAGGGAGAAGCCGCATGGCTTCCCGTACTGAAGGTTTACGATGACGTTGAAGCTTTTGCGGCCCGAGGCAAGCCCGTCAGTGGCCTGAACGTCGCGCAATTCTATTTCTCTGATCGCGCGCATCTAAATTCAATCGCCAATAACATCGCGATGGCCAAGTCGAACGCGCGCACTTTGCGACATTTGATCAGCACCGAGACTTGGAGACAGATTTCCGTTTTCGACTCGCGCGTATGTACAATTGCGAAGCGCCGTCTGGCGAATTCAAAGCTGTCGGACCTTTGTGAAGAAATTCGGAATGCCTGCTTTACCCATAATGGCGTGATCGAATCGACCTGCTATCGCGACGAAGTCTGGCTCTTCAATCGTCTCGGCGCTGCGCTTGAACGCGCAGATCAGGTCACGCGTTTTATTGACATGAAATACTTTCAGGTTGACGCCGGAGACGACGCGTTCGTTAACGTGCCGGACGTGGCGTGGTGGAACACGTTGTTGCGCTCGGCTTCTGGCTATCATGCCTTTCAGCGTCGCTATTCGTTCAACCCTGATCCAGCGCAAGCGGCGGAATTCCTGTTATTCGATACGCAGTTTCCACGGTCAGTCCGCGGCGCCGCAAATACGGTTTTTGGTCATCTCAAAACGCTGGAACGCGATTTCGACGCCAAGCCCGGCCCCCTCGTCAGCGACGCAGCCAGAGCGTTCTCGGATCGCCTGATGACGCCGCCGGAAAAGCTCTCCGGGCGGGCGCTACACCGATATCTTGATCAAATACAGCGCGATATCATCGCGCTCGCCAATGGTCTCAAAGACCGATACTTTTCTCCTGCAAATTGATACTCTGTTCCCGGGGCCGATGAGGGCGCTCGCGAGCGCCTCTAGATTGCTCATCAAGCTCGACTGGAAATTGCATGCAATGCCGCCCTTAGACCCCTATGCGATCCGCATTTCCTCGCCGCCGACCACAGTGCGAGCGAAGACCATTTCGGAGCCGCGCGTTTCAACCGACCTCCTGCAGGTCTGTCACATTACGCGTTATCGCTACTCCCGCCCGGTGAAGTTCGGCGTGCACCGCGCCATGTTCCGCCCACATGAAGGCAACGATCTCAACCTTACGTCGTTTGAGATCACGACAAAACCCTACGCCGTGCAACGGTGGGTGCACGACGTCTTTTCAAATTCAAAAGCGGTCCTTGATTTTTCGGTGTCCGAACCATCCGACGAGCTTGAGATTTCCTGTCAGTTCAACATCGTGCGCAGCACAATGCACGAGCGCACTTTTCCCATACTGGAATTTGCGCGGCGCTACCCGTTTTTCTATCCAATGGAACAGTGGATCGACCTCGCAGCCACCATCCGGCCTGAGTACAGCGATCCCGGCGAAGACGTAAAACAGTGGGCCGACGCATTTGTATCTCAGTCACAGGGCGACACTTGGGCTATCCTCACGTCTATCAACAGCGCCATTCATCAGAATTTTGATTATCAGCGGCGCGAAGAACCGGGCGTACAGACACCACGCGAGACGATTGAGCGAGGTGCGGGTTCTTGCCGCGACTTCGCGATGCTGATGATCGAAGCCGTGCGTGAGCTTGGATTGGCCGCGCGCTTCGTCACGGGCTATCTTTACGATCCGCTGACTGACGCGGACGGGGCGCTTCAGGGCGCCGGCTCAACCCATGCATGGGTGCAGGTTTTTATGCCCGGCGCAGGCTGGATTGAATTCGATCCCACGAACGGGCTTATCGCGAGCGGTAACCTCATTCGAACAGGCGTAGCGCGAACCCCGTCTCAGGCGGTGCCTCTCGAAGGCTCTTTTCACGGCGCGCCACAAGATTGCATTGGCATGGACGTTCATGTGGAAGTGAAGGCGCTCGCGCCGACACTCTATGGCTGAGCGGAGCTAGGCAATCCTGCCGGCCTTGCCCCCTTCCTTTCGGGCTCGTGAAGACTATGTTCCCGGCATGCCTACAAAACGTCCATCCAAGGCCGGTCCGACCGCTCACCCGATCACCCCCAAATCGGAAACGATCAATGGCGGATTTTCGGAAGCGATCGCCCTCTATCACGAGCGCGTTGCGGCGGACGGCGCGCTATGGACGCCGCATCGGCCCGAAAGACCGGCGACCTCCCGCCACCTGTCCAAGCCATTACGCGTCGTTTCCGCCTATCAGCCAGCCGGCGACCAGCCGCAGGCGATTGACGAACTCGTCGCCGGCATCAAGCAGGCGGAGTGGGATCAGGTTCTTCTAGGCGCAACCGGCACCGGGAAGACATTCACAATGGCGAAGGTCATAGAGGCGTGCCAGAGGCCTGCCCTTATCCTTGCGCCCAACAAGACGCTTGCGGCCCAGCTCTATAGCGAATTCAAGGCTTTCTTCCCCGACAACGCCGTCGAGTATTTTGTCTCGTATTATGACTACTACCAGCCGGAAGTATACGTTCCGCGTACTGATACTTACATCGAAAAAGAATCGTCGATCAACGAGCAGATTGACAGGATGCGTCACGCGGCCACTCGCGCGCTGCTGGAGCGTGACGACGTTATCATCGTAGCGTCGGTGTCGTGCATCTATGGCATTGGATCGGTCGAAACTTATACAGCGATGACGTTCTCGCTGGAGGTGGGACAGCGAATTGAACGTAAAGACCTCCTCGCAGACCTTGTTGCGCTTCAGTATCGTCGAAATGAAGCAGCGTTTGCGCGCGGCGCCTTTCGGGCGCGTGGCGATGTCGTTGAGATTTTTCCCGCTCACTACGAAGACCGCGCCTGGCGCGTTTCAATGTTCGGCGACGAGATTGAGGCAATTTCCGAATTTGACCCGCTCACCGGACAGAAAACCGGCGAGCTGGAGCGCATCAGCGTTTACGCAAACAGCCATTACGTGACGCCCCGACCAACGCTCAATCAGGCGATAGAAGCTATACAGAATGAATTGGCGTCAGTGCTGCCAATCATGCGCGCCGAAGGGAAGCTGCTTGAAGCGCAGCGCCTTGAACAACGCGTGCAGTTCGATCTTGAAATGCTTGCCGCGACTGGCTCGTGCAATGGCATCGAGAACTATTCGCGTTATCTGACGGGCCGAAGGCCTGGGGAGCCGCCGCCCACATTGTTTGAATATCTGCCAGAAAACGCGCTTGTCTTTTGCGATGAAAGCCATGTGACGGTTCCGCAAATCGGCGCGATGTTCCGCGGCGACTTCAACCGGAAGAAAACGCTCGCCGAGTACGGCTTCCGCCTCCCCTCGTGTATGGACAACCGGCCCTTGAAATTCGAGGAGTGGGAAAAGATGCGTCCGCAGACGGTGCATGTATCCGCAACGCCTGGACAATGGGAAATCACGCGAACTGAGGGCGCCTTTATCGAACAAGTGATCCGTCCGACCGGTTTGGTCGATCCTGTTGTAGAGATCCGTCCTGTAACCGGCGAAAAATCAAATCAGGTCGACGACGTTATTGCAGAGTGTAAGGAAGTTGCGGCAAAAGGCGGACGCGTCCTCGTCACGACCCTGACGAAGCGCATGGCGGAGGACTTGACCGAGTATATGCATGAGCAGGGCGTTCGCGTTCGCTACATGCACTCCGATGTTGAAACGCTCGAACGTATCGAGATCATCCGAGATCTGAGGCTAGGCGCATTCGACGTGCTCATCGGCATCAACCTCCTGCGCGAAGGCCTCGATATACCGGAGTGTCAACTTGTTGCGATCCTTGATGCCGACAAGGAAGGCTTTCTCCGCTCCGAGACGTCGCTTATCCAGACGATCGGACGCGCCGCCCGAAACGTTGACGGTCGCGTCATCCTCTATGCCGACCGCATGACGGGCTCAATGGAGCGCGCAATCGGCGAGACAAACCGGCGGCGCGAAAAGCAGCTCGCGCACAATGAATTGAATGGGATAACGCCAGCTTCAACAAAGGCCATGATCTCAGATCTCGCGCGGACGGACGATGAGGGCCGTAAAGCCGCCATGGGGCAAACGTTTGTTGGTCACGGCAACGCTCGCCGGCAGGGTCAAAGCGGGTTCGCCGACGAAGAAGCGCAGTTCGCCGGACCCGGACACAATCTCCGTTCCGTTATTTCAGGTCTCGAAAAGGACATGCGTGAAGCAGCTGCGAATCTGGAGTTTGAGACCGCAGCGCGATTGCGCGACGAAATCAAGAGATTGCAGGCTGTCGAACTCGCGGTCGCTGATGACCCGATGATCAGGCAGGACGATCTATCTGCAATATCGGACACTAGCCTTGCGAGCGGGCACCCCTCGGGTCGTATCTATAAAAGCGAAGGCACTGTTTCGTCGCTACTTTCGAAACCAAAAGCTGCCTCAAGCCGTCGACCGCGGCGGCGGAAATGAGCGCCGGACCAGCTATATTTGATTGGCTTATTGCCTCGCTGGCCCTAACCAGGTGTTTTTTAATCAACTCACAGGTCTGAGGGTCGCTCATAGAGAACAGTTCTGAGAGAACAGTTCTGAGGGTCGCTCAAAGAAAGTGACTGAAAAAAGCTGCGCCAGCGGATTAATTAATGAAAGGTAACGCAAATTTGTCGCACATGCGAGCTATCCTGATAGGCGTGGCCTTGATGGTCATTCAAATGAGCACGCGGCTTTCGAATTAGGTATCTTTGAAAGCCAAACCCGGCGTTCGCCTGCTGCCTTAGTTCATCCCTGTGATCAAACGCCAAGCTTGGCCAATTGCGTGGTGCCTCTATGAAATTCGACGACATCGCAGCCGTTGTCGACGGCATTCCGTGGATGACCCGTACGCAAGCGCAACGCATGACAGCGCTCATAAACAAGTACAAGCCGAAGAATGTTCTTGAACTCGGCTGCAAGCATGGCGTTTCAACCTGTTACATCGCTGGCGCAATGCAAGAAAACGGCGGCGGTCACATTACGACCGTTGATCTTAAGTCCGCTGAAAAGCTGTCGCCAAATGTCGAGCAACTGCTCGAGAAACTCGGACTACGTGATCATGCCACTGTGCACTATGAAGATACGTCGTACACGTGGCGCATGATGGAAATGATTGAACGATCGCCGCGACCGCAATTTGACTTTTGCTATCTTGATGGCGCCCATAATTGGGATACAGACGGGTTTGCCTTTTTTCTCGTCGACAAATTATTGGCCGAAGGCGGCGTGCTGGTTCTCGATGATATCGACTGGAGTTACGCCAAGAGCCCCACATTGCAGGATGAGGCGTGGGTCAAAGCTATGCCGCGAAACCAATACCAGATGGAACAGGTACGGAAAGTCTTTGACGTTTTGGTTTGCGAGCATCCCAATTACGGCCATTTTGAAATCGAGAACGGTTGGGGTTTTGCCCAGAAGCTCCACTCCGGCGCGGACATCGGCGCAGCGCGCTACATCAAGGAAACAGTGGTTCAGCGCGAACAGATCGGCCTCGGTGCGCTAGTGCTCAAGGCTGCGCGTCGCATCTCGCGGTCCGGTCGACGCCGGGTGAACGTGTAGCGTTCAACGGGTGGTGAGTAAGTCAATGGGCCACTTCGACGGCCTCTAGCAACCTCGTCAACTATGGCGGGCTGACCAACGCGCGGAGAAGACGCTAATATAGTGTAGCGTAGCCTGCCGATCGTTAGTTTCGACATATACAATGACAATTTAAAAATGGGAGAGAAAAGATGGCGCACAATTCAGCTTTAGCCACGATCGGAGCGATTTCGCTCCTAATGGCGCTTACGGTGCCGGCGCACGCCCAATCAACTCCAAACGAGCTCGCAAAAGCGTTCGAAAATGCGGTGATTGCGGAGGATAAGGCTGCAATTGCAAAACTCTACACACCCGACGCCGTAAGCTACGATCCGGGCGGACAGGTGCGTCGGGGACCGAAGGAGATCGCCGATTCATGGACTGATTTCTTCGATGGCTTTGAAGGATTTACCGTGACGCTCACCGAGCATGGATCACGTTTGCAAGGCGATACTAACTCGGCCTGGGGGCTCTGGACGATGAGCGCCACGCCCGTTGCGGGCGGCGATGCTGTGACTTGGAATGGTCGTTATATGGACGTGTCCGTAAAGACCGATGATGGTTGGCGTTATGTCGCCGACCATGCGTCCATGGCGGCGGATCCTGAAGCCCCCACTGTTTCGGAATAGGCTGTTGTCGCTTTTACGGTTCAGGCGCTCCGCCAGCGCGGGGCGCGCGGATCTGTCAATCAATAAATTGCGACGAGGCTACTGACGCTCCGCCGTAATCGATATGGTGACGCGTACGTCGAGACCGACCCATTGCCCGGTTTCAAACTCGCCGCGACCGACGCCGAAATCATTGCGCATCAAGGAGACCTCGCCGTTAGCAATGGCGTTGTTGCCATTGATGTCGACAGTGAACGGAAGAGACAGCGGGCGCTTCACATCCCTGATGGTGAGTTCGCCTTCAGCAACAAACGAACCGTCCGAGCCCTTCGTAATGCGGTTTGCCACAAATCGCGCTTCCGGAAATGTCTTGGACGCGAACCAGTCCGCACCCGGTAACGCGGAATCGCGTTGCCGATCGCCGGTTACTGCTGACGCGGTATCGACTGTCACATCTATCGAAGAGCCCTCCAGATTGGCGGGATCGAAACGAATGTCAGCTTCGAATCTTTTAAAAGCGCCATCGAACGACTTCCCGGTCTGCGTCCCGGAAAAGCCAAGCGTGCTTTTCGTTTGGTCGATCCGCCAAGCGGCAGCCGGCTCCGCGGCGAGACCATCACCGCATCCCAAAACTGATGGGGCAAGGCACAGCGCCGCCGCCATTAACGCGATCCGCAACATAAACACCCTCTCAAGACTGAATTGATTTCCCACGCGCCAGGAAGGGCGCCATGCGCAGCAGCACGCCGTCGCGGTCAAGGAAATGATGCTTCAAGGCGGCCCCGACATGCAAAATGAATAATCCGATCATGCCGAACGCCAGCAATTCATGCACCTCGGCAATTTGTCCCGCGACTTCGCGTCGGTTTTCGACGCCTTCAAAAAACGGCAGGTGCGGCAGGGGAATGAAGCCGAACAGATAGGTTTGCACGCTTGATGCAAAAGGAGAGGCAGATACAAGCGCCCACCCGGCCACCGGGGCCGCGACGAGCAAAACGTAGAACCCAACGTGCGTTAGTCGCGCCAGCGCGCGTTCATAGGTTTTAAGGCCCTGCGGCAAGGCGGGCGGTCGATGCGTCAAGCGCCACGCAATCCTGACAAATGTCAGAACCAGGATCGTTATCCCGAAGGATTTGTGCCACTGGAATAATTCGAACTTCAGGGCTGATTGGCCTTCGCCCAGATTGACCATAAGAAGACCGCCTGCGATCTGCCCAATAATCAACGCAGCGATCAACCAGTGAAGGATGATCGCCACGCTTGTGTATCGCGACTGAGCAGTAGCAGCTGCGGTCGACATCAGCGCCTAGTTCTCCGCGCGCGGTTTTACAAATTCCGTTTCAATAATTAGTTCGACCGTGTCGGAAACGAACGGCGCGTATTTGTCGACGCCGAAATCTGATCGTTTGACAGTTCCGCGAGCGGAGAAGCCGAGTTTGTGCGCTTTGGCGAAATCATCGTCAGCGGCTCTATTAATTGTCACATTAAGCGCAACTGGCTTTGTCACGCCCTTGATCGTCAAATCGCCGGTGACAATCCCCGTATTTGCTCCGGTACGATCGAGCTTCTTCGATTTGAAGGTGATCTTCGGATGCTTCTCGACGTCAAAAAAATCGGCGCTCTTCAGGTGATCGTCAAAGCGGTCAACGCCTGAGTCGATTGACGCCGCTTCGATCGAGACGTTGATTGAGGATTTTTCTGGAGCAGCGGCGTCCCAATTCAGATCGCCGGTCCAAGTCCGCCAACGCAGATAAGGGCGGGAATACCCCTGATGGTCATAAGTGAAAGTTATGTAGGCGTGACCGGGGTCAGTTTTATAAGCGCCTGAAATCGCTGCAGCAGTATCAACCGCAACCTCTGTTTCTTGCGTTGTTAGTGTTGGGCCCTGCCCCTGCAAGGCAAACGCGGCGCCCACCGGCAGCGTCAACGCCAGAGCAGCAGCCATGGCTGTGTTCACATGCTTAGATTTCATTTTTCATCCCTCGATGTTCAGATTTCGTGCAAGGCCGATCGTTGCAACTGTCTTGAGTAATTGCTTTCAAAAAGACCCCCGACGCCTTGCAACCCCAGTGGAACTTTTTGGATATGGGGTCGTAGATGCTTTGCGCAACAACTCGATTGCTACCCTTATCAGGAAATTGCGGTGACAATGCGCGCCATATCCGGTCGCGGTCGCTCTTTTGGGTTGCCTCGAGCTGAACCGATATAGATAAATCCAGCGATTCTCTCATGTGAGAGCAGTCCTAAGCCGCTCATCACATTTAAGTCATAAGCTGCCCATTCCGTAACCCATGACGCCGCGAAGCCGTGCGCGCTAGCCGCCAACACCAGATTTTGGCAGACGGCGCCGGCTGTGAGGACCTGCTCCCACTCCGGGGTCTTATGGGACGCGTCCACCGAGGAAACGACGGCGATAACGGTTGGAGCCCGCCGGAACCTTGAAGCCTCCGCCGCAAGACGCGTCTCATCAGCGTCCGGATCCGCTTTCCGAAGAGCCTCAACGAGAATTGCGCCGCCCCGATCGCGGCCATCTCCAGCGATGACGATAAACCGAAAGGGAACGACGCGTCGGTGATCAGGAACGCGGGCGGCGACTTGCAGCATGGCCTGCAACTGTCCGACAGACGGTCCGGGCTCGGTTAACAGGTCGATGGGCGTCGACCGTCGTAGTGCGAGAAGGCGCCGCGCCTCCGGCGAGGCTTGATGCGGTTCCATCTCATCACCGATTTCCGGCGCAACGAATTCAGGGTTATATGCGCTAGAGTTACTTGAGTTCATGCATCGCTCGCAGATCCGGTGTCGTCTCGCTCAAGAACCCAACCTTACGCCAAACGTCGCGACGCGTCCTTCGCCCGGGAAAGACCGTTCCTGACCAAAAGCGAAATCAGCCCGTTCAGCGTAGAGTACATTGCCAAGATTACGGATCGTGGCAAATCCTCGGATCGCGTCAGCCAATTTCCATTCAGCACGCAAGTTCACCAGATCATGGCCAGGGTAGGTCTGGGTATTGGCGGCGTCGGTGAAATACGCGCCAACATGCGCCCATTCAACCTCGGCGGTGAATTTATCGGCGATCGGCGACCAGGATACGCGCGCACCGGCAAGCCAGCGGGGAGCGGTATCAACATCATCGCCGAACGAAATGGCTTCGCTAGCCTGCGCGGCCGCATTAATCGGCCGATCGAACCGATATGTATGCCGCCCAAAGGCCGCGTTTCCCGAGAACGCAAGAGTCGGCAAAATTCTGGCGCGTACTTCTCCTTCCGCCCCGCGATGACGCGTTTGGCCATCCGGGACGTTGAACCCATCGGCGTCCCGGAAAAAGAAATTGTCTTTTTCCATGGTGTAGCCGGCCACGTTGTATGTGAGCCAGTCGCCGAAGGCGCCGCGCAGGCCAACTTCAACCGCGTCAATCGTCTCGGCGCGCGCCTGATTATCGACCTGATTGATCTGCAGGCGGTAGAGATCGGTTGTCTGCGGCGGGCGGGCGCCGCGTGCATAACTTGCGTAAAAAATCGCAAGCCCGAGGTCATAGACGGCGGAAACTTTGGGACTAATCGTTGTAAAGACATCCTCACGATCCGGCGGCCGCAAAAATCGCCCAACGACGCCATCGGGAGCAAGATTTTCGTAAGAGTATGACGTTCGGTCAAGACGAACGGCAGCTGTTATCGCGAGACGATCCGTCGCCGGAATTGTCAGGCTTGCAAACGGGGAGACGCCAACGGCAGCAACGCGATAATCATAGTGAAGACCTTGAGTGAAACTACCGATCGTCGGCAGGGATTGCACTTCGCTAAGCGAGCCCTCGGTGTACTCCCAATCAAATCCGACGAAGGCGGATACGCCTGATGGACGATCAATGTAGAGCGCCGATTGCGCGCCAACGCTCCAATGTCGGTTTTCTTCAAGGGCTTGCGAGGGAAAGAAACTGAGGATGAATGATTGATCCGTAAAGCGGGCAAATGGCGTTACTGAGAGCGTGACCTCATCCGACAGTTCCGCATCGACCCGCGTTGACAGACGGAACGCCCGGCTGTCGCGAAAGGCATTCGGATTATCGTTCGTCCGGCGCGCCGCTCGGTCGCGATAGGCTTGTGGACCAATGAGAAACCCAGCCGTGTCTTGATTGAGATTGGCAAACGAAAAGATGGTGCGGGTCAAAATGCGATCAGCGTTAAGATCGTGCCGTAAAGTCAGCTTTTGTTGCTCGACCCCGCTATCAGCCCGAAAGCCCGGATCGGATAGGACGGAGGCCGCAATCAGAAAACCATTGGCGGCCGATTCGCCTGACGCGACCCCGCGCGCCTTGACCCGTCCGATTGTGTCCAACGAGACCTCTGCCAATTGCCGGTCCTCTTCAGGCGCTGGCGTGAAAACATTTACGACACCGTGGATAGCATTTGCACCGTACACGGCGCCTGACGGCCCCCTAACCACTTCGATACGCGCGGCGGTTTCAGTCGTCGCTTCCAGAAGCGCATTGACGTTTGCAAAGCCGGCCGACCGTAACGGCACGCCATCCTCTAGAAACAGAAACGAGCCGGCGCCGGCGCCGCCTGTTAACACGGGCGAACGGATGGCGGTCAGATGCTCCTGACCGTTCCCGCGATGGATCAGCACCCCTGCCGACCGGTTGAGAATTTCCGAAGCGTGATCTGCTCCAATTCGCTGAAGTTCAGCAGCGCCAACCGTCGAAACGCTGGCGGGAACGAGACGCGCGGATTGCTCGCGTCGTTCTGCAGTGACGACGATCGCATCGTCGTCGGCCTGGGCCGGACAAACGATACTGACAAAGCCGCTGCAACCAACCAGTAGCCCTCGCAGAGGTCTTCCCACCCTTAAAATCTCCTGCCGGTTATCTGGCTTCGGTCACGTAATACGCAAAATAGGCAACGCGGCGGCCCCCACGGTCCGATTCGAAAAAGACTTGAAGGCGTCAACGGGTAAAAGGACTGGCAGGCCCACCAGCCGTCGATAGAATGACGCCATGCGGCTCCGACTTCACAACCCCGATTGCCGAGCGAGCAAAAATGACGCTTTTCGATCTCCTGGTTCTTATCTTCGGAAATCTTTTCATTCTCGCGATTTGTTTCCTAGCCTTGTGGGCAGTCAGCGTCAGGGTCCGTGACGCCAGTATCGTCGATATTTTCTGGGGCCCCGCCTGCGCCGTTCCCGCCATTCTGACGTTTCTTAGGGTCGAAGGGGCCTCGCCGCGCGACGCGGTGCTGACATTGCTTGTAGTTGTCTGGGCGGCGCGCCTCGGGCTCCATCTGGCCGCGCGCAATCTCGGCCATGGAGAGGACTACCGCTACGCCCGGATGCGTGCGGCGCAACCATCGGACGCGGCCTTTGCTCGCTGGAGCCTCGTTTACGTTTTCGGACTCCAATGCGCGATTGCATGGTTCGTATCGCTGCCCGTTCAGGTAGGTCAGCTAGGCGAGAACAAAGCGCTCGGCGCGCTCGCCATAGCGGGCATTTCATTTTTTCTCATCGGCCTTGCTTTCGAGACCGTTGGCGACTGGCAACTGCGTCGGTTCAAAAGTGATCCCGCAAACAAAGGGCGGCTGATGACGACCGGGCTCTGGGCGTGGACACGACACCCGAATTACTTCGGCGACTGCCTTGTCTGGATTGGTCTTGCTCTGATTGCGCTGGAGGGACCGTTCGGCTGGCTTGGACTTGCCAGCCCCGTGCTGATGGCCCACTTCCTCGTAAATGTTTCGGGAAAGGCGATGCTCGAGCGCGGTATGCTTAAGAAATATCCCGAATATGAAGCCTACCGCGAACGCGTGAGCGGCTTTGTGCCTCGTCCGCCAAAACCTCTTGGACGCTGAGCGGCCGCCAACTGGGACAAATTGCCCAGTCCGCTGGAATGGGGCGCAATCTTCGCTAAATCCCTACTGTAGCTCAGTACTTTCCGAAGGAAGGGCCAAGGAAGCAACATGAACGCCCCATTTGACGCCCGAGCCGATTTTCGTTCGGTTTCTTCCGTCGAGCTCGACACACACCGCGCCCCACTGGACTGGCGCGACCACATCGCTCTTGCCTTCACTAAGGCCCTGCGATTTGTCGCCGATGGATTTTTCTCAACGCGGTACGGACACCGGGCGGTTGTCTTGGAGACCGTCGCCGCCGTTCCCGGCATGGTCGGCGGAATGGCGCAGCATCTCAAGGCGCTCCGGCGTATGCGGGACGACGGCGGCTGG
>CAZSBU010000006.1:0-7150 GCA_964605055.1 uncultured Caulobacterales bacterium
CTGCCCAAGAGTAGCAAATCGAGAGACGGCCGCAATCCGCAGCCACCTCTGGCACCCTAACACGCCGGTGGCCAGAGTAGCAAATCGAGAGACGGCCGCAATCCGCAGCTGCTAGGCGGCGTTGTCGCGGTTTACGGCGAGAGTAGCAAATCGAGAGACGGCCGCAATCCGCAGCTCATACAGCGTGGCGATAGCCGCTGCCGATAGAGTAGCAAATCGAGAGACGGCCGCAATCCGCAGCGCGGCCCCGCGCCGCATTTGTATGGATTGAAGAGTAGCAAATCGAGAGACGGCCGCAATCCGCAGCGCCGTGCGCGGGTCGGGCGTGAGCTGCGAGAGAGTAGCAAATCGAGAGACGGCCGCAATCCGCAGCGGATTGTAGTTCGCGCCGCTTTCGAGGTTTAGAGTAGCAAATCGAGAGACGGCCGCAATCCGCAGCCTGTTCGGTCGCTTAAATCTGCGCAGCCTTGAGAGTAGCAAATCGAGAGACGGCCGCAATCCGCAGCCTGCTTGACGGCGGCGCGTCGCTCGGCAAGAGAGTAGCAAATCGAGAGACGGCCGCAATCCGCAGCACGAGCATCCGGCTGCGTTGTCGCTTCCGGAGAGTAGCAAATCGAGAGACGGCCGCAATCCGCAGCGACGTGCTTGTATTCTCGCGTCATGTAGCCAAGAGTAGCAAATCGAGAGACGGCCGCAATCCGCAGCATGAGAAACACCGTCGATAAAGCATCGAACGAACAACTCGGTGAGGCGGTTTGAAAGAAAGTCCGCCAGGGCCTCGCTGGCGCTCAGAGAGATGTGAGCGACAGCGGCGAAAGCTTACCGACTATCAAGCATACGGTTCGAGGAAAATAGCTGAGCTGCCGCGCGCCGCGCGCTTGAGCTTTTTGATGGCTCCGCGCTTGGCGCGCTTGCCCTGCGGCAACCATGTGCATGCTAGGGCGACAAAAGATTTGGCGGCGCGCGAGAGCTGCGGACGAACTTTCGATATTGGTCGCCACGCTTGCAGACGATCCACCATGGCCAATCACAGCATGCTCCTTATGCGCCGGATCGGCGTCTCGTTCTGCCAAAACTCGCCTGGCGATCCTGCTCCTGTTCAGCTGTCAGCGCGAGGACATTGAGGACGTCCGGTAGCTCGCGCGCAAGGGAAGTAAGCGCATTCAGGTCGAGCGAAATCCACTGACCGACGGGCCGCCAGGAAGCCCCCCGCTTCTCCTCGATCCTCAGTTCCGCACGCGGCCGAAATCCGACGGAGATTGCGAGAGTCATGCGCCGGGTGTTGGTGACGGCAAAGGATCGAAATATTGCACGGTGTCTTTGCGGCATCGGATTATCCTTCCAAGGAGGTTGCAATTGGAGGCAGCACGTTTGAGAGGCCAGAGGTTTGGGCACAGCAGGAGCTTGTCCCCGGCGTTACCGCTCAGGGACTGCTCCTTCCCACTCCAATCGTGTCAGCTCGTCCGAGCCGGCCGTCGGTATGGGCCCTCCCCCGCTCTGTGCAGCGGGTTCGGGTGGAGGCTACTTGCGAAGCATTCACAGCGCTCCGTCCGGCCTTGGGCTTCCTCCTCGAAGCAGTACCCTGTGGCGTATGCCGGATGTCCCCGTGGCTCCTTGTCGGCCGCTGCGCCACGGTATCGCGCCCTCCGCAGCGGCCCTCGCAAATTGTCAGGCTGGCAATGGCGATCCACCGATACGACGCGCCAGTAGCCAGGCGTCTAGGTCTCGCTGGAGGTAAAGGACCATGCGGGGGCTCGCCTTGACGTAGGCGGGCCCGCTACCGCTCATGCGCAACTTGCTCAGCGTAGAATTGGAAAGCCCGAGGTACCGGGCCGCCGCTTTCGCGCGGAGGATTTTTTCGCCAGAAACCATTTTCGACACCTCTCTCGTTCGAACGAAAGAGAGGCCGACATCGTCGACGATGAACACGCACTTTCCCGCACGGTTGGGGATTGATGCCGAGCTTAGGTGACGTAAGTGTATGTTTTGTTGAAGATTTTCAGATTCAACGCCCGACAAAGATTTTTGGGTTGCCGTTATCTTTTTGCAGATCGGCGTTGCGCTGGCTTTTGCTTTTAGGCCGACGCAGACCAAAGACGCCCGTTAAAACGTGAACTGGTCAGACCTGCGCACTAGGTGACGGTTCGAACGATGGCCAAGTTCGTTTGGGAATCGGGGCGGCGCGCGGAGATCCATCAGCACGCGCACCGCTCTCGCGGGCTTGGCAGCTTCCCTAGGGAGAACCGCGCCCGACAATCACTCGTGAGCGCTGCGATTCAGGAACCATCCGGTCTGATTATGGAACCAGTGGAAGCGGGTCTTCCATTATCCTGGAGCGATCGACCGACAGGCATTCACTGATTGCCGTCGCGGCGCGCTCGACGACCAGTTGCACGGGATCATGGGCAAGGTGCGCGTAGCGCGCAGTGGTGCGGAGTTCGCGGTAACCAAGAGCCTTGCCGATGTGGGCAAGCAGGACGCACTGTGAGGCAGCGCGCTCGGGGGCGGTTCAAGGCTAGCCGCATTGCCAACCTTTAGCGAAGATTCTTCCTGCCATTACCTGCGCACTTTGCAATAAACCTTTAGCTCACTGTACGATAAGCTCAGCATGCATTGCGCCGGCGGCCTTCACAGATTTCAATATATCGATAATCTCACGCGGGCTGACTCCCAAGGCGTTGAGCCCCGCGACCAGGTCCGATAACGTCACTGTCTCCTGCAATACGCCAATTCGGCGATCTGGTCGATCATCCACAGCGATGTCCGTGCGCGGAAGAACGACAGTCTCTCCCTGTCGCGAGAATGGATTTGGCTGCACGGCAACTGGTGCTTCCTGGATCTTTATGGCAAGATTTCCCTGAGCGACGGCAACGCTCGACAGCCTCACGTCGGCTCCAAGAACAATCGTGCCTGATCGCTGGTCGACGACGATCTTAGCTTTCTGTGCAGGCTCCACTTCAATGTTCTCAAGCGCGCTCATGAGGTGGGCCGGAGATCGGAATGACCCATCGATCGACAATTCAACTGCAGTCGCGTCAAGCATTGTTGCAAGCTCTCTGCCTGTTGCCAAATTAATTGCAGTTTCTATGCGCGCGGCCGTTGTAAAATCTGGTGCTCGCAAGGATAACTTCAGGCTCGGCAGAGCTGCGAAATCAAATGACAATTCTCGCTCGATACGTGCGCCGTTGGGGATAGTCCCAGCAGTCGGCACACCTTCAGTCAGAGTTGCGCCCGCACCAGCCGCGGAAAAGCCGCTGACAAGTATCGGGCCTTGCGATACGGCATATATTTGTCCGTCTGCCGCATTCAGCGGTGTCATGATAAGAGTTCCGCCGAGTAAACTCGTAGCGTCACCAATTGCAGAAACGGCAACATCAATCTGCATGCCTGTACGTGCAAAAGGCGGCAATTCGGCCGTAACAAGGACGGCTGCAACGTTTTTCGGTCTAAAATCTTCGCCTTGTACGTTTACTCCGAGTCGCTCAAGCAAACTGGCTAACGCCTGCTCTGTATACGGTGAATTTCGCACGCCATCACCAGTCCCGTTCAATCCAACGACCAGACCATAGCCGACGAGATCATTTCCGCGGACTCCTTCGACTTCCACAAGGTCTTTCAGACGAACGGCAGCCGATGACAATACTGGCCAGCACGATGCGAGGAGTACAATGGTTAACTTGAGCAAGTTCTTCATAACCCCTCTACCGGAGGAAATTTGCAAGGCTGAGCTGCGAAACTCGCCCCGTCATGATATATGCGGCAGTAAGTTGGGTTTCGAGCAGCTGCAGCTGAGAGGCGGCTTCAAAAGGATCACGCGCTGTGCGCGCATTATAGAGGCTTGTCAGAACGGCTTCCTCGGCGTCTAGCCGAGCGCGCGCGTCCTCCATTCGGCCTTCCGAAATACCGACGATTGCTCGCTCGTCGGTCAACAGAACCTCCGCCTCAAGAATTTCGTTGGCCGCTTGAGAAAGTAAAGCGACTCTTTCTGCCTCCGGCATGCCTAGAGGAGCGTTCAGAGCGGCGGCTGTCGCAAGTCCACGAATGATCACCCGAAGCGGCTCGGCATCGGCCTTGACGCTGGCTGAAACCCGAACGCCAGGAGCCAGCTCCGTCGGTGGCGCTTCCCCTGGCCCACCTGTGTAAATTGTGGTCGCGAACCCTCCGGTGGGATCGTTGAAATAGAAATCCAGATCAGATGACGCAGCCGCCGCATTGGGAGCCGCATCGACAATTGCCTGAACGTCAGCGAGGATCCGCTCTGGCGCGGCAAGTGCGGGACCAGAAGCCGCATTCCCCCCAAAAAGCGGACGGCCGCCGGATGTTGCATTGAGCGCGGCAACGATCGTTGCTATCGAAGCGGCGGCTTCATCTGTTGCCGTTCGCAGTATTGTTTCATCACCTCGACCAATAGCGCCGAGGATTTGCGCCGCCATCGCCTTGCCTTCTTCAGCGACCAGTCCGAGCGCCGTCTGAACGCTGCCCGCGCGACTTAGCGAGATACTCAGCGAGGTTCTGGAAGCCGATATGTCGTCGATCGCTTTGCGAAGGAGATGCGCGGCGCCCACTTCCCCCTTTGTTGATTTGACGATGTCTTCATATCTACCAGTAACGGCTTCGGTACGCGTCGTCTGCGTTTGTGCGCGAATGTCCGTAACTGAACGCGCCAGTCGCTTAAACGAGACGAGGTCTGGTAAACCACCTGATTTCATCGAAGCAGCTCCATCAATTGGCGCACCATCTGCTCCGCCGTCTGGATCACCCGCGCATTTGCGGCGTAAGCCTGCTCAATGAGGATCAGTCGCTGGAGTTCGGCGTCTGTATCCACGCCCGTTATGGCGGCTTCTGCGTCCGCCACTGCCTCAGCCCGCGCTGAAGCGCTCGTCGTGCGAGCTTCTGATGCGAGACGGGCAGCCCCTACTGATGTGGTCAATGCGGCAGCGCCCTCGGCGGCTGAAAATGCGCCCGAAAACCCGGCATCCGCAGCCGCGCCACGTTGCTCAGTGGCGGCGTCTAGCAGCGCGATTATGAAACCCGCTTCCGCCCCCTGCCCCTCGACTGCGGCTCCAAATCCATCGCGCAAGCGCCAGAGATCGCCGCCGCTCGCCGGGTCGACTGTTTTGTTGACAGCGATCCGACCAGCCAGACCAAATCGCCGCGTCGCATCGTACGCTGCGCCAGCGTCGGTAAAAAGGCCCGCGGTGCCGGGGGGTACTGTTGTGTCGCGCCCTTCGAAGCGCTGCAGAAGATCTGCGGAAAGAGCATCCAGCTGAGATTGGAATTCTGGTGCTACGGTGTCTCGGACTGCAAATAGACCAGCCAGTGAACCCTGCCGCACCGCTTGTCCGCCAGATCCCGGCGTGATGTTTACGCCGTCAATGGACAGGCCCGACAAAATACCCGAGCCGGCGTCGTAAGCGATATCGGCGGCCATGACGGTGGCCGGCGCGAAAGTGAGCTCGCGCGCCTCCCCGGCGAGCAAAAACACACCTTCCGGCGTCATCAACTCAATCCTGCCGTCCGCCCGCGGCAATTCTCGCAGAGGAATGACGGAGGAGATCTCGTCAATCAGTCTCTTGCGCTGATCTTCAAGGGCGGAGGAATCTCGCCCGCCATTTCGCGCGCCCGCAATCGATCCGTTGAGTTTTTCAATTTGCTTGAGCGAGTCGTTGACAGAGCTGATTTCTGCCGCAATTCGGGTGTCTGCTTGTAGTCGTGAATTTTGAGCAAGCATGGACAAGTCATTTAAGTTGCGCGCGAGGGTTTGTGCGGCATCAAGCACGGTTGCCTGACCAGCAACAGATTCGGGCGTCTGCGCCAAGCTTCGCAAGCCGGCTTCAAGCTGAGCGACCGAGGCAAACAACCCAAAGGCGTCTTCCGGCGAGCCAAGCGCATCCGAAAAGAACTTGTATGCCTCTGCCGCGACGCTTTCCTTGCTGAGCGCTCCTGACGCCAGACGCTTTTCGGCCGAGAGAACTGGATCGGTTGCCCGCACCACTCCGTTCACATTAACGCCGGCTCCGCGTCCGCCAACAGTTTGTTCACTGACGGCAAGCTCTCGGCGCGCATACCCCGGAGTCAGAGCGTTAGCGATGTTTCCTGATACAAGCTCCGCCCGACGCGAGGTTGCGGCAAGGCCCGATGTCGCGTTAGCAAGCGCGCCCGAAATTGTCATGGCGACCTGCCCCCTTCAGCGCTTGTGGTTTAGCGTTTCAGATTGGTGGTTTCTTGCAGCATCTCGTCCACCGTTTGAATGATTGTCGCGCTTGAAGAATAGGCGCGTTGCGTTTCGATCAGGTCCGTGAGCTCGCGAGCGATATCAGTCGTTGATTCGGTCAGCGCATAGCCGACGGTTGAGCCGACTGGGCCAGTTCCGGCGTCCCAGAAAAACACGCCGCCACTTTCTCGTGAAACACCGTAAGCTTGATTATTCATCGGAGTTAGTCCGTTCGGGTTCGCGACGTCTGCAACCGGTATCTGGTAAATGCGGCGACGGAAGCCGTTATCGTAGATTGCATCCAGCATGCCGTCTTCGCCGATTTCCACGCGGCTGAGGCTGCCGACGGGCGCTCCGTCTTTCTCGATGCCAACGGGACTAAAATTCGAAGACAGCTGCGTAAGTGGACCGCTTCCAGGACGTCCAATGAATAGGTCGAGAGTCTCGCCCGATGCGAGCGTCACGAGCACATTTCCCGACGCATCGTCATACGTGACATTCGTTGCTCCCGAGACGCTAAGAATTGAGCCGCCCGTGCCAGCAGCTGCGTCGAATTCCAGATCGAAGCTGCCGACAACGGCACTCGGATCGCCCGCTTCATCGCGTATTTCAACCGTCCACCTGTTTGTGGCAGGCGCGCCGGCCGCGGCAACTTGCGGGTCGAACGTGAGAACAAGATTTTGCGATCGCCCGAGCGTATCGAAATACTCAATCGGCAGATCGTAATTCTGGTTGTCAGCATCCGCCTGCGTCGCCGAGGCGGGCAAGTTCACGCCCAGCCCGATGCGCGTCGTTGGAGCGGCGCTAAATTGATTGCTAGTGATGCGAACCGGCTCAAGGCCCGAAGCGCTGTCGCGGCTAGGCACGGCAATGTTGCCAGCTGCATCGGCAGCCCAGCCCATGAGAAACAATCCGCTTTGGGTGCGCAGGTATCCG
>CAZSBU010000006.1:7160-30021 GCA_964605055.1 uncultured Caulobacterales bacterium
TTTGATCCGGTTGAAACGATCCTGTAGACGTCAACATGAGCGGTCGGTCGGCGCTTCCGGCAGTGACGCCGGCAAGTGAAGTCACCGGGTACATGCCTCTGCCTGCGATAGATAAATCAGTCGGATTGGCTGTGGATATTAGGGCGCCTTGAGCGCTGACATCTTTAAACGTGGCAACCCGCACGCCGCCTGCCGTGTATGCGCCGCGCCCCTGAGCGACAACCATGTGGCTGAATTCTGCCGTGGAGCGTTTGTAGCCATAAGTTTCTGAGTTCGCGATGTTATCAGAGATCGTTGCCAGTTTGGTCGCGTTGACAGCCAATCCTGCTACCCCAGCGTTTAATGAAGAGGACAAACTCATAATTATCTGGCTCACTTTCAGGAGAAAACACTGTGTTCCCTCTACGCTACCAGTTTCACGCAGAATGTTTAAAATATGGATAAGTAAATATTAATCCGTCATGAAAAGTGCGGGTTGGCTGGCTAACGACACGCCTTTCATCTAAAGAACAATCCGCTTTGAGCCTTGGATTATTAGCTCGCGAGAGCCGGGGCTCGTTCCCGATCGCGGCTGGACTGAGATTGGGCAGATTACTAACTAGAACTGATCACGCAGTAATGTAATGGAAATCCTGCGATTCTGCGGCGCAAGTTTGTCCGCCGTCAGCGGGGTTGTATCAGCTTTACCGGAAACCTGAGCTACCTGGTCCATGCCAAGGCCATTTTCGGCCATCAGACGGCGGGCCGCATTAGCTCGATCAATCGACAACTCCCAGTTCGTATACGCTGCTTGCGGCGCATAAGCGAGGCCGTCGGTATGGCCCACAATCGCCAGTTTATTCTCGACGATTCCAATCGCTTGCGCGACAACGGCGAGAAGTCTTTCCATTGTTGGAGAAGGCCGTGCGGAACCTACCGCGAACAGGGGCTTGTCGTCGACATCGACGAGTTCGATTACAAGACCATCCGGCGTCATGCGCGTTTGGATGTGGCGAGCAAGCTCGCCGGCATCGTCAGCCAGCGCCCGTTTGAGCAGGTCGCTTTCGATTTTCTCCAGCATTCGATTCTCGGCCGCCTCCTTGCCCGCTGTCTTAGGCTTCGCGCGGGTTTCAAGATCGGCGCGCGGCGTTATCTCAGGCAGCGTTTTCAACCCGCCAGACCCGTCTTTGGCCAGTTCGTCCTCTGAAAACACCGATGCGCCACTCAGCGCATCGGTCCCTCCTCCTGACATTTGACTGATCGGAATAGTCGGATTGAAGTAATCCGCGATGCCTTTTCGCTGATCTTCCGTGGTTGCGTTAAGCAGCCACATTAACAGGAAGAACGCCATCATCGCCGTGACAAAATCAGCATAGGCAACCTTCCAGGCTCCCCCGTGGTGCCCGCCGGCAATCACCTTCTTGACGCGTTTGACGATGATATAGGGTGCCTTACTCACGATTGAGCCTCAAGGGGAGTTAAGCGGAAGGACATCACGCCGCGACACCAATAAAGGAGGCGGCGTGAAATTCGATTTAACAATCTGGTTTTTTGTTACCGTTAGGCAAAAATACACCTTAACCATGCTTATTTGGTTCTGCTAATTTCCTAGCAGGGGTTATCAAGTGATGGCGCATGAAGGCGCGGCTTTGCTCGCCCGTAAAGTGGCAGTCGCGGGCTTCGATCCAGCCGCGTTTCCGCTCTTGCAGGGTATGGCCAGCGATCTGTCGCGCGCCGTTTCCGCGCTCGCGGGCAATTTGTTCGACAGTCGCGTCGACGTAAAGACGACAGGAAAGTTCATTTCGCTCGCTGAGTTCGTCGGCGATTCACCCGACAATTCAACGTACCGTTGGGTTCGAGCCGACCTCACGCCTATCGCATTGATCGGCGTCGACGCGTTATTTGTAAACGCCTGTGCCGAACGTTTACTTGGCGGACGTAAAGTAGACGTGAGTAACGATTCTCCAAGCGATCTCGATTGTCGATTATTGGAGCCGTTATGGCTTCAGCTAATGAATGCAGTATCCGAATCCGTCAAGCGCCTGACCAAGGCGGATATGAACAAACTTCATATCGATGAACGAATATCGAGAGACGGCAAAGAAGCAGTTCTCCATCGGGAGACTGTCGCCGTATACAGGGCGTCTTTTCAGATGACCTTGTCCAACGGCTCGCGTCTTGGAACCTGCAGTCTCGGGATGCCCAAAAAAAGACTTGATCAGCTCGGCCTGCTCAGTAAAGCCGTCGCGGCTGACATCACGCATGCGCCGGAAACGCCTTGGTCAGACGCGCTCCGACGCACCCTGGCGCGAACGGAACTGCCGGTAGATATTATTGCAGACAAACTGACCCTGACGGTCGGCGAACTTTCGCGGCTTGATGTTGGCCAAATTCTGCCGCTTGAACGTAAATCGCTGAACGGGCTCGACATCGTCCTGCAGACGAACGCCGGAGATGTTTCGATTGGAAAATGTAGGCTGGGCGCCTACGGCGGGAAAAAGGCGGCGAAGCTATCCGCCGACATGGACCCTGAACTGGGCGGACTTTTCGACTAGAGATGCTGGGGCTTTCCTGAAGGCAACTTCAAGCGCCATTTGCGTTAATGGTACATAAAGTTGGCTAATTCGACTGGTCTTCCTCCCCTTCTGCCTTCGGATCGATCAGTGCGAACTCACCTGCTGTCGCAGCTGCGCGCACCGAGGACATGAAGGCGGCCTGCGCCGCTTCGGCGTCGGCCTTCGAAACTTGCGTCATGGCGCCAAGCTGCTCTTCATATTGCTGCACCATGCGTTGGGAGATGTTCGCGAATATGAAGTCGACTGTACGCGGTGCGTTTTCCCGACCGTATTTGACGGCTTTGAGAAAGGTGTCAGGATCGATGGATCGGAGGATATTGGGGATCGCGGTAGCTGGCACCCGAATGGGAAGATCCGGAAAGGTGAGCATCGTCTTTCGCATATCTTTGACAATATCTGGCGTGTTCGTCATAATGAATGATAGGATCTCTGCGCGCCTTTCCGACGGCAGATTATTCATCAAAGCCCCAATTATTTCGCCTGGCTTTGGCGTCTTTCCGACAAATTTCAACGGGGTAAGGAATTCCTTGTCGATTGACAAAGCGAGAATTGCGGCTGCATCTTCCCCTATTTTTATCGGTTGGGCCAATCGAATAATAATATCCTGCGCCAACTCCGGATCGAAACATCCAAGCAATCGAGACGCCTTTTCGACGTCGAGTTTAGACAATATCACGGCAAGCGCCTGCGGTTTTTGGCGGTTCAGATAACTGACAAGCGCTGTTTCGTTTGCCTCCTCAAGGCGTTGCCATACCGTTTTGGTCTCAGCGTCAAGTTCGCCCATCAGCCGGTTTAATTCATCATTGTCTTTGAATTTCCCGAGCAAGGCGCGCGCCGCCGCCGCGCCACCCTCCAGCGCCTCCCCGGCTCCGGAACCGAGGCTGGCCACGAATTCCTCGATCACTGCGATTAATTCGGCCTGAGGAATTTTGGTAAGATTTGCATATGCGCGCGCAAAGGCGCGCAAATGGCGATCTCCAACGCGTTCAATAACCGGACCGGCTGCTTCCGGGCCAAGGGCCGCCAGAATCACCGCAGCTTTTTCTGCTGCGGACAGCGATCGCCTAGGTCCAAGCCCTGCAGGCTCAGCCATACGCCGGGGTACGGGTGCAAGCGCCGTCATGTTCCGTATCCTTTAACTAACGCCCCGGCGAGTTCTATCCAGCCGTTCGCAAGCACAAAAAAAGCTAGCTTGAAGGGAAGAGACACGAGCGCTGGCGGCACCATCATCATACCCATAGCCATTAATACTGAGGCGACGATGAGATCGATGATCACAAAGGGCAAGAAAATGATGAAGCCAATCTGAAACGCATGCTGAATTTCGCTCAGCATGAAGGCAGGCAAAAGTATTGATAGCGGCGTTTCGTCTTCCGAGCCGGAGATGCGGGTTGGGGCCACCTCGCGTAGCGCCTCGATGGCGATAGGCGAAACGCGCTTGTCCATAAATTCATGAAAGGGCGTCAGTATGCGCTCGATCGCTTGTTCCTGCGTGATATTCTCATCGATCAGTGGCTGCACACCTGAGGCCCAAGCCTCCGAGAATACCGGCTCCATTACGAAGTAGGTCAGAAACAGAGAAAGGCTGACAATCAGCATATTCGGTGGGGCCTGCTGCAGGCCAATCGCTGTGCGCAGGATAGAGAAGACGATGAGCATGAACGGGAGACAGGTAACCATCATTGCGATGCCCGGGGCCATGCTCAGCACGGTGACCAAGAGGAACAGCTGGATGATTCGGGCGGTCAACCCGCCTGACGGGTCAAGCACAGGATCCGCAAGCGCCGCTGTCTGCGCAACAGCCGGACTGCCGAGTAACGCAAAGATCAACAATGTTACGATCGAGATCCCGGCGCAAAGCGAACGCATGGTCAGACGATCTCCGTCAGGTCGACAACTTCCGTCAAGCGCACGCCAAGCCCACCTTCAGGCGTATCAAGTTGGGCAAGTTCGCCGCGTGCTACAACGCGATCTCTGACCCTCAATTCCACAGGATCGTTGAGGTTGGAATCAAGCGGGAGAAGATCGTCGCGTTTCATATTCAAGAGTTCACCAATGAGGGGTCGCGCCCTGCCTATCGAAACGACCACTTCAATAGGTACACTGAATATCGCTCGACGCAAACTGTTCGCTTCTCCATCGCTTCTCCGGCTGATCTCCGGCGCGCCAGAGTCGCGCCGCCGACCGTCATTGGTCGACCCTGCGCCGTCTGGATAGGCGGTTTCGCTATTGTTGCTCATTTTTTATCCTCATTTTTCTTTTGCGATCCTAGAATTCGCTGCAATGCGGCGTCCGCTTCAGCGATCATGGCGTCAAAATTTATACTGACGCCACCCTTCGCCCAGATGATCTCCGCTTCGGCATCGGCAAGACCAGTCTGAGGTCGCACCTCTACCTGCGACGCAAGTCCTCTGCGTTCGAGCGCCGCGGACACCTTCGTGAGCGCACAAGGAGACGTACGCAGTTCAAGTCGCGGTGGGTTCGGGCGCTGTACATACTTTGCCGCTATGGCGCTAATTTCTTCCGCAAACCCTAATTCCGTTAGACGGGGAAAGAGACGTTGCAGCAAAAGCTGAATGACATCGCTCAACATGGGCGTGAAATCGTGAGCGCTTTCGTTCAATCTTTCCATAATGCACTCGCAGCCGCCAATTAATCGGACCAAGTGTTCGTTATGGCGTTCTTCGGCGGCAGCGATGTTGTCCGAGGCCACCTGACCCGCAGCGAAGCCCGCAGCGTAAGCTTCGGCGCGGGCGCGCTGGACCAGTGCGGTCTGCTCGGCGTCCGCCGCAAGCGGCGACGTCGATGGCTCCTCGTCAAATGCGTCAAATCTCTCTAGGACAAGCGCGATCTGGCTCATGCCGCGTCATCCGCCGTTTCCAGCCAGTTCTTTATCAGACTGGCGGTTTCATCCGATTTAGCCGCGGCGATTTCCCGCAACGCTGACACGGGGTCGCTGACTGGGTTGAGTGACAGCGCCGGAGCATTTCTCATAATCGCCGCGTCGGTCAACGCATCTGCTGACGCTTGCTGCGAAGAGGCGGAGCCCAGCAATGGCTTGATGACGAAAAGTCCAAGCACCAGCGTAACGAAGCCGAGAATAGCAACTTGCAAGATGCTCATGAGATTTGCCGCGAAGAAACTGCTGACAGGATTTGCTTCGGCGATAGTCCCTTCCGTATCTGGTGCCTGGAAGGTCATGCTTTTGATTGACAGCGTGTCGCCGCGTTCTTCGTTCAGGCCGACGGCCATGGCGACGAGGGCACGCAGGTCCTCCAGTTCAGCGTCCGTGCGCAACTCCGCGGCCTCGCCCTCAGTCCGAGGCGGGCCCATGGTCTGATTAACCAAAACAGCGACGCTCATACGGCGCACGGCCCCCGGCATCTTCTGCCGCTCACGCCGAATTTCAGACATATCGTAGGTGATTGTCTCGTTTGTCTGCGTACGCTGCGATTTTCCGGCCGCGCTTGCATTGCTGGCGGCGTCTCCTTCCGGCAGATTGCTGGCGACTGTAATGGGCGCTCCGGGGCCCGACGACGCCTCGGTCATTTCACTGGTTTCCTTGCGCGCAACGACGCGTCCGTTCGGATCGAAAACACGCTCTGTGATCGTTTCGCGCTCCATATCAAGATCCATCGTAACCTTGACGCGGGCGTTCCCCGTTCCAACCCGCGCTTCAAGCAGGCCAATAACGTTTTGTTCAAGCTGGCGTTCGCGATCGGCCACGCCTTGGCTGGCCCCTTGGATTGGATCGGTTTCCCCGGGGCTGAGCACTACCCCGCGGGCAGAGTCGATGACGGCGACCTGTTCAGGCATCAATCCAGATACGGAAGAGGAAACCAAATAGCGGATAGCGTGCGAGGTCGACTCGTCGAGAGCACCGCGCGCCATGGTGACGGTAACCGCAGCAGTCGGCCTGTTCGGACTTCGCGCGAAGGCCCCCGCCGGCGGGCGGGAGATATGCACGCGGGCCGCCCGCACGCCTGGGCTCGCAAGAATTGTCCTCGCCAGTTCGCCTTCGCGCGCCCGCCAATAGGTGGCGTCAAACATATCGGACGTGGTGCTGAACCCGTTAAGATTATCCAGCAGCTCATATCCTCCCTGTCCCTGCGAGGGCAGTCCCTGCCCTGCGAGAGTCATGCGCACTGCATCGCGTTCAGCTGCCTCAACAAAGATCGCGTCGCCCCGGACTTCGTGCATTACGTCAAGGCTCTCCAGCGCAGCCATGACTTCTCCGGCCGAGCGGCCATCGAGCCCCGCGTAGAGCAGATCGAGTTTCGGGACGTACGCTGTGCGCGCCAACATTGTGAAAGCTGCAATTGTCGCAACTGTAGCAGCGATAAGGGTTGCTCGCTTCGTTACGGTGAGCGATCGCCAGATTCCAACTAACCCCGACATTTCTTCTCCGTTCGTCGCTCAATATCAAATTTAGTCATTGGGCGAATGGTTTCATTTACCAATTCATCATTAATGGGAGGTTACAAAATCAAGATCAACGCAGAGTTTGCATTGCGAATGTAAGGCAAGAAATAATGAAGAGGGTCAGCGAGAAACCTGATGCAAAAGCTGCCGAAAGGGCGCCTGAACAGGGCGGCGCGGCGGCGAAGTCGGTCGTCCGTGCGCTTAGCCTTGGCCTCGCGAGCGCGTTGACGCTGGCGGGAGCAGGAGCGGCCGCGGCTTATTTTTCTCCGCCCCCAGCGGTTCGCTGTGTGCTTGACGAATCAGCGAAGGGCACAGGCGTTAAGGTTAGGTCTAAAGCGGCCATCCCTCCGGCGGCTTTCGTGGCCCTCGATCCCCTTGTTGTCACACTAGGCCCGAAGGCGCAGTCGCGATACCTCAAAATATCGATCAGCATCGAAACGACCGCAGCGCAAAGCAGTGAAGTCGCGAAATTTACGCCTCGGTTTCGCGATGCGCTTAACTCTTATCTGCGCGCCGTGGAGGAGAGCGATCTTGCCGAACCTGCTTCCATGACCCGCCTGCGCGCGCAACTCCTGAGAAGAATTGAACTTGTCGCCCCGCCGGACTCCGTCCGCGACATCCTGATCACCGATTTCGTCCTCACTTAGGAGCCAATGACATGGAACTGATATCAAACTTTCTGCTGCTAGCGGCGTCGGCGACGGCCTGTCTTTATTGCTTCGTCCTCAGCAGGCGCCTGCGTGCCCTTTCAAATTCGAATGAGGGGATCGGCGCAGGCGTTGCGGCTCTAGCAGCCTCAGCAGGAGAACTGAGAACCGCGCTAACCGCTACTCAGGAGGCTGCAATGCTAACGACGTCAGAACTTCGCCAAGTGACCCGGGCGGCCGACGCCAAAGCCGCGGAGCTTCGTGCCCTAATGTCGGATTTTGCTGCAACGAACGCCAGCCTCGTTCAAGTTTCTGATGAAACCATGCGCGGTTATATGAACGCGTTAAGGCCGATTATAGACGAGGCGCACGCTGCAACGAGACAGTTGCAGCAGGCGGCGGACAACGCTCGACCGCCCAATGCGGCGACCGTCAGCGCAGAGCCGTCATTTGATCGCGCCTATCGTATTGATCCGCAGGCGCCCTTCGCCCGGCAGGTGCGCATGCGCCTCAACCGTAGCGGAGAAGCTGCGTGAAGCCTGCTCCTCTTGTCATCGTATCGCTCGTATTTGCCGCCTCTTTTTCAGGCCGTGCGGCGACAATGGCTCAGGCGGCGCTGGCAGGCGAGCCGCCCGCTGCCTCGCCTCAACCTACCAGCGCTCTTGCTGCGCCCGCCGCTTCTGCCTCGACCCACGCCGCGCAGCCTGATCCCGGCGATGGCGGGTTGTCCCCAAAGTCCGCGATCGATCCCGATGTCGGCGCCTTCTTGAGTGCGCTTAGGGAACGCTCTGATGCTCTCAAATCGCAGGAGGAAGCGCTCGCCGCACGCGCATCGACGCTTGAAGCCGTCGAGCGGCGCGTTGACGAAAAAATTGCACTTCTGAAAGCCACAAAAGACGCGCTGGAATCCCGCCTGGCGATCGCCGAAGAAGCCGCGGAAAAAGATATTGCCCATCTCGCTCGCATGTATGAAGCGATGAAACCACAAAAGGCTGGCGAGATCTTCAACGCCATGGAGCCGTCATTCGCCGCCGGGTTTCTGACGGCGATGTCCAGCGAGTCGGCGGCGCTAATCCTTGCCAACATGGAGACGCAAAAAGCCTACTCGGCCAGCGTCATTATCGCCGGGCGAAATGCCGCCTTTCGCAACGAAAAAACGGATCCTTCATTGTAAATTAATCATAAAAATATAGCTTTGTACAGAAGAATATAACACAGGACAATATCGTGGGCAGCATTATTGGCATTGCTATTACTATTGCTATGGTATTTGGCGGATATATTATTGCCGGCGGCAAGTTTGCTATTATTCTCCATTCACTGCCATATGAAATGATGATTATTGGAGGAGCTGCCGTCGGCGCCTTTGCGGTCGGCAACAATATAAATGTTATCAAGCTTACATTTTCTGATCTGGCCAAGGTCTTTACCGGCCCCCGCTGGAAAAAGCAGGATTATCAGGACCTTCTCTGTCTGATGTTTGAATTGGTCCGCGTCGCAAAAGAAAGTCCGGTGGAGATCGAGCGCCACATTGAAGATCCTGACAACTCTTCGATTTTCGCTCGCTACCCCAAAATCGCCAAAGACAATGCAGCGATGGAGCTCATTTGCGACACGATACGGTCGATGATCATGAATTTCGACAATCCGCATCAGGTTGAGGAATTGATCGAGAAACAACTTGAGTCGTTACACCATGACAATCTCCATGGGGCCCATGCCTTGCAAAAAATGGCCGACGGTCTGCCAGCCCTCGGCATCGTCGCTGCCGTGCTTGGCGTGATCAAAACAATGGCTTCGATCGACAAGCCGCCGGAGGTTTTGGGGCAGATGATCGGCGGAGCGCTTGTTGGCACTTTTCTTGGTGTATTTCTCGCCTACGGCCTTGTCGGTCCGTTTGCTGATAAAATTAAGACAATTCGCGATGAAGAGCACCAGTTTTATAGTCTCATCCGTGAGGCGCTCGTTGCCAGCCTAAACAAGCATACACCGCAAATCTGCATCGAGGTTGCGCGGCGCAACGCGCCGAAGAAATTGCGCCCGAGCTTTACAGATGTGGAGGAGGCGCTGCGGGCGACGCAGCGGGCAGCATGATACGTAGCATCCTCTTGATCTCCCTTTCCTGCTGCGCCATGTCGGCGGCGTCTGCTTCGGCGGACGCCGTCGTCATCGCAGCTGGCGAACATGGTGATTTCTCAAGACTTGTCATCCGTAACGCCGGCGATACGCCCACAATGCGGCAGGATGGCAATGAGCTTGAAATCTTTTTTGCTGGCGACAGTGTTCAAATAGATCTTAGCGATATTAACGAGCGCCAAAAGGCACATCGCGTGCAAAGCGCCGTGATGGAGTCTAACCCTCAGGGCTCGCGGCTGCGGATCGAGATGGCTTGCTCTTGCGATGTTGACCTGACCAAAAGCGAGAATGGGCAGATTGTTATCGACATTAGCGATGCGGTCCGTGATGGCGCCCTGAGTGTTCAAGCCAGCGCCCAGACGGAAGCGAAAGAGCCCGCGACCCCGGAAGTGTATGGCAAGATGGCCACAGCCGGCATTGACGACCGATTGTCTGTGCAGGAAGCGCAGGAACGCATGATCCGGTTGCTGCGGCAGGCCGCCGATGACGGTGTCGTTCGTATGCGAACCGCAGTGAATAAGCAGTCGGATACCTCAGCGCAACCCAATCCCCTTCGGTCGCATGTGGGCACTGCGGCAAATATCGGCGGCGGTTCAGGAAATCAGCCCCTTGCCAGCAAGGCATCCGGCGCCGGGGCGAGCGACGCACGGGGCGAGCATTGGTCCCAGCCCAAAACAGCTAAAGAGAACTTCTCGATTGCTGTACACCCAGCCTCATACGATTGCGCCGCGCACCAGGCGTTTACCTTTGCAACGGACGCGTTTGAGAACGACCCGCTTGGCGCGATCGCTGCCGCGCAAAGCGCGCTCGGCTCCTCTGCGCCCGAGGAACGGATCGATCTGGCTCACACGCTTGCGCGCGGCTATCTAGCTGTTGGTTTTGGTGAAGAAGCGCTTTCCCTGCTAAACGACATTGGCGGAGGGGAGGACCTACTGGCCGATCTGGCGCGAGTCGTATCCGATCTCCCAGTATCGTCTGACGGTCCGTTGCTCGGCCCCGGCGCGTGTCGTGGGCCGCAGTCTCTTTGGCAGGCGGCCGCGAGCCCACCGGAGATGTCCGTCGAGCGATTTCGCGCTGCCGGGGACGCACTCAAGGAATTGCCGGAACGACTGCGCGCCATTCTGGCGACCCGCCTCGCCAAAAAAATGATCTCGGTTGCTGCGTGGGCTGAGGCGAAGGCTGCTTATGACACTGCTGTGGCGTCAGCCGGCGCATCGGCATCGGACCTCGAATTTATAGCCGCCCACTTGAGCGAACATAATGGAAATGAAGCGGAAGCGATCAACCGCATGCAGATTCTTGCGGGGCGGGCGACAGCAAGCACTTCCGCAGACGCTGCTCTTGTGCTCGGCGCTCAGTATGAGGCAGGCGTTGCAACGCCGTATCGAGGTTACCGTGAAGACATCGGCGCGGTTGCGCACGCTCAGCGGCGTACGCCGCAAGGCGCAGCCGCTGCGGCGATCGAAGCCGCCGTGTGGGCGCGCGCGGGCGAGGTGGAAGCTGGCGTACGCCTGTTGCGAAACGCCGCTTCGGCCCAACCGTCAGTTAAAGACCAGTTGGTCGACCAAGCACGTCAATTGATCGCAGAGGCTTTAGCTCATACTGATGAAAAAGCGCGTATTGCAGCGCTAGCCGCAATCCTTGAACACGAAGAATTCATCGCCCCGAAACTGGGATCAAGTGACTTCAGGCTCATCGCCGCAGGCACAGCGCTTGATCTTGGGTTGCCCAATGCGGTCAATCGTCTGCTGTCGCGCGAGGGAGCCGCAGATGATTATCAGACCGCATTGATCGCTGCCCGCAGCGCTCTTGAAGCGGATAATCCGGAAGCGGCCATTGCGATTGCCGCGCCGTATGCCACCGTTCCTGATTTGGCGTCAGTCCTTATTGATGCGCACGGAAAGCTTGGAAGATATAGTGCTGCGCTTTCGGCAGCGGCAATTCTGCCGCCTTCTCAGTCTGCGTCCCTTCTGGTGGCGGAGACCGCGTGGAAAGCGCGCGATTGGGCCAGCGCCGCGCGCGCCTTCAGCAAACTTGACGCGTCGAGAATGAGCGAGCGAACGGCAATCCGGGCAGCGCTTGCCGCATATATGAGCGGCGAACCAGCGCTGTCGTCAGAGCTCAACGCCGCCCTAATCAAGTTGGACAGCGACGCCCTGGAGGGGTTGCAGGACCTTTTCGATGGGCCAGACGGCGGACCAGTGCTGTCGAGAGGACATCGGGCGGTGGAGTCCGCCGCCCGCGAGATCAGACTATTTCAGAAGGCGCTCGACCATGGATAACGCCGGTTATGTAGGATTGTCGCGACATGCGGGCTTGATCCGCAAAATGACTATCTTGGCGAATAACGTCGCCAATGTCTCGACGACAGGCTATCGCCGCGAATCGACAATCTTTGCGGAGCACGTGAAGCGACTTGGAGACGGCGATGCCAGTTTGTCGATCGCCAGCATGACTCACCGCTATTTTGATTTTAGTGAGGGTGCATTAAACAATACAGGAAACACGCTCGACGTCGCGATCAGCGGAGAGGGCTTTTTCAGGATCGAGACCCCTAGGGGCGACCGAATTACGCGCGCCGGAGCGTTTTCTGTCAACGCGCAAAATGAGCTCGTGACGCGCGAAGGACATCGGGTTCTCGACGACGCGGGTGGCCCGATTGCATTGCCGCCATCGTTTACGTCGCTCTCCATTTCACCAGATGGGTCGATGGTTGCCGATGGTCAGCAGGTGGCCCGGCTCGGGGTTTTCCGCACCGATTCCAATCTGCTAACGCGCGAGGGCGATGCCTTGTTCCGCGCTGAAGGTGCAATCGAAGTAGTCGAAACGCCCCAACTCAGACAGGGCGCGGTCGAGGGATCCAATGTCAGCGCAGTTGCCGAGATTGCTGAATTGATCGAAGTGCAGCGGGCCTACGAAATGGGGCAGCAGTTCATGCAGAACGAGGACGAACGCATCAGGCGTACCGTCCGGGAACTAGGCCAGTCACGATGACAAATGATAAATCTGAGAACGGAGGAAACGTTACATGCGCGCATTGAGCATCGCGGCAACCGGCATGGACGCCCAGCAGACGCGGGTTGAAGTCATTTCAAACAACCTAGCCAACATGAACACGACCGCCTACATGGCGCGTCGCGCGGAATTCACCGATCTCCACTATCAGGTCGTTCGAGCAGCGGGCGCGTCTTCCTCCTCGACCGGCTCCATTGTGCCGGAAGGGGTGCAGCTTGGGCTCGGGGTACGGACGGCGTCGATTTCGATGGATATGACGCAAGGCACGCTGAAGGACACAGGGGGCGACCTTGATCTTGCAATTGAGGGGCGCGGCTATTTCGAAGTTACTCTCCCGTCCGGCGAGCCCGCTTATACGCGAGATGGCGCGTTTAAGCGCACGGGAGAGGGTTTGATCGTCTCGAGCGAAGGGTTCACGTTAGCCGGCGACATAGCAATTCCAGAAGAGGCGCGCTCGGTAACAATCAATGCCGAAGGCGAAATTTTTGCCTATTTCGATAATCAGCCGGCTGGACAGCTGCTTGGCCAAATTGCGCTTGTGTCATTCGCCAACGCCAAGGGGCTCGCTCCCCTAGGCGGGAACCTCTACCGCGAAACGGCAGCCTCTGGACCGCCGCTCGTGGGCGAAGCGGGCCAGAACGGACTTGGCACCATGCGGCAAGGATATCTGGAAGAATCAAGCGTTGACGTGGTTCAGCAGATTGCTGAGCTGATTGAAGCGCAGCGAGGTTACGAGCTCAACTCGAAAGTACTGTCCGCCGCCGATCAGATGATGGGCGCAACAACGCAAATCAGGTGACATCATGAACAAATATGCCGGCATCATCGCCGCCTCTTTGCTCGCCAGCACCTTCACACCTGTGCTGGCCGAAGAAATCATCGTTGCCCGAGCGAAAAGGAGTGGCGATATCATCGTCGCCGCCGACCTCGTCGCGCCCTCGTCAACAGACGCCCTCCGCCGCGCCTCGACCTTCATTGGCCGGCAGGCCACGCGCAATCTGAGGCCGGGCGAGGCGCTCGCGCCGGAAGATTTGCAGGCGCCACGACTTATCCTGCGCAACGCTGTCATCCAGATGGAATTCGCTAATGGCCCGATGCTGATTTCGGCTGAAGGCAAGGCGCTGGATGCAGGCGGGCTCGGGGACCGCATTCGCGTAATGAATATGACGTCCAAACGGATCGTCAGCGCAATCGTCATTGATGAGAACACGGTGAGGGCGCAGTTATGAACGCACGCACCCTTGCCTATATTCTTTTTGTTTTCGGACTGTTGACGCAAGGCTGCGTCAGCCGGCTTGATCATCTTGGTCGCAATCCGTCAATGAGTCCGCCCGGTGCGCCGCGCGACGCCATGCCGCCTGTCGCTCCCGATCGCATCGCCATTGCGCGCGCCCGGGCCCAGATCGCCGAAGAGGACGTTGCGTCGGGATCGCTCTGGCGGTCAGGTCCAGAATCGCTTTTCGGCGATCGCCGCGCGCGCGTTCTCGGCGACATTGTTACCGTTGTCGTCGAGATAGACGAGCAAGCAGAGATCCGTAATCGAACGGACAGAAGTCGCGATGCGTCTGAAAATCTTACGGTTCCCAATTTCCTTGGTTTGCCTAGCCTTGCGCAACGGGTATTGCCAGACAATGCCGGTCTTGACCCGGCCATTGAAGCCGCATCAGGATCGACCGCGAACGGGGATGGGAACATTCGCCGCCAAGAACGCATCACCCTGCAGGTCGCGGCAACAGTCGTCGATATGCTGCCGAACGGACACATGCTGATCGCAGGAAGCCAGGAGGTTCGTGTCAACAGCGAGCTGCGAGACTTGCAAGTGGCCGGCATCATTCGGCCAGAGGATATTTCCCGCCGCAACACAATTACCTATGAAAAGATTGCGGACGCGCGCGTCATCTATGGCGGGCGGGGAACCATCACGGACCTGCAAAATCCGCGTTATGGTCAACAGGCGCTAGACGCCCTTCTGCCATTCTAGGACCGCTATGCTGAAGATCGTACTTTTCATCCTGCAGATCGCAGCCGTCGCAGGCGGCGTTACCGCAGGGCTGGCATTGAAATCCAGGACTACGGGCGCTGAGATGACGGCTGAGGACACGTCGCCCGGAGAACAGATAGCACGCGCAGATGTCCTACCCGCCGGCAACGGACCAGCCGCGCGAAAAAGCCACAGCGATCAATCAACAGCGGCTGAACAGAAAAAAACTGAATTCGTCAAATTCTCGCGGCAATTCATTGTGCCTGTCATCAGCGTCGACAGCGCCGACCGCCTGGTCATACTTGACGTCAATGTTGAAGTACCCGCAGGCATCTCCGAAGCAGTATACGCGCGTGAGCCAAAATTGCGCGATGCGCTGTTGCGATGTCTACTGACCCTCGCAACCGACGGCGCATTTGACGATCAACTGACGTCAACAGAAAATCTTGACAGAGTGCGTCTTGAAATGCTGACTGCGGCGCGGGACGTCATTGGCGAGGACGCTCTCGACATTCTAATTCTGAACATTACCAGGCAATCGATCTGAGGCTTCCGGCGTAGCGATTGAAATAACCGTAGCCGGATCAATACTGTCTCCATTGGTGAGGATGAGACGCAGCGCGCCGTCTTCTAGTCTTGCCTCTCTTACTAGGCCAGCAAGTTCAACGCGCCCTCGGCGTCCTTCGACGCTTTGATCGTTGACAACAACCTCATACTCTCCGAACGCCGCCAGCGCGCCGCTTGCGTCACGCCCATCCCAAATGATGGTTCGTTCGCCGACCGCGAGTTGCTTCTCAAACACGACCTCGCCGGACCTGTTCACGACCTTAAAGGTTGCGTTTGCCGACTGGTCAGCTGCCGCAACATTGAATTTTAGAGGTTCGCCAGAAAACGACACGCGATCTACGGGAGCGGAGACTTCCTGCCCAACCCATTTAAACGCCTGTTCAAGTCCCTGCTCCGAGAAGCCGCCTTGGAGGTCGCCCAGCAGGCGGTTGGTTTCGATCTGTTGTTCGACCGCCGAAAAGCTGGCGAGTTGTTCCACAAACTGTGTTGAATCGAGAGGACTAAGCGGATCCTGATTGCGGAGCTGCGCGGTCAACAGTCTTAAGAAGCTTTGAAAATCGGACGCGGCGCTCGCTGCCCCGGCAGCACCGCGCGCGCCTGGTGGCGCTGAAGTTGGCAAATCGGAAAGTGTCGGCGAATCCATCACAAACTCCCACGTCGCGCTTAAGCAAGACGATTCAGGCGGCGGTCGTCGAAGGCCTCCACATAAATGGTCGTCGTCGATGCCGCCTCAGCGCTTTCGGGGTCGGCCGCGTAATTGCGGAGCGATCCAGCCTCGGCATTACTCTGGTGGTGCTGCGATGAGTCAGCAGCCGAAAAATTGATCGTGACTGAAGTAAATCCTGCGCGTTCAAGCTCTTTCGATAAATCCGATGCGTGCCGGCGCAACAAGTCAAGCGTCTCAGGCCGTTCAGAAGTGACGAGCGCCGTGACAATGTCTTGCCGCTCCATCAGGAATGCAATTCGAACGCGACCGAGTTCAGGCGGGTCGAGGCGGACTTCAACAGTACCGGAACCTTTTTCTTGGCGGATGGCCGCGATGACTTGATGGGCGACCGCCACGCTTTGGGACGTCGGTGCAAGGCGCACTGGACCGTCCGTACGACTCGCGTCAAAAATTTTGTATTGCGTTTCGCCTTCCGTTGTTGCGATCCTGTCATCGAGTTCACCTAACTGACCCCTAACAACCAGCGCCGCAGCAGGGCCCGGCGCAGGCGTTACCTGAGGCGACTGAGCCACCGGACGAGCCGCCTGCTCGTCTGCCGTCAGGAGGAAACCGTTTGGCGCATCAGGGTCACGCGCTGAAAGCAGACCTAGCATGTCAAGTTTCGCATTCTCATCCGTGCGCAGCGCACCAGCCGACGAGACAAAGCCCGTTGGAATAGGCCTCACCGTAGGCACCGAGGCACCCTTCGGCGGCGGCGGCAGGGCTGAGTGCTGAACGAATGCCAAAACTTCTTGGCCAAGGCGCGCCTCTTCCTCGTCGGTGTCAGTCCGGGTTGCATCAAATATTGGCGCAAGTGAGAGGAGCGGCGCGCCGCGCTGTGTTTCAACTTCGTCGACCACCGATTCCAGCGTTTGGTGTACAGACAGAAGCTTCACCTGCGCCTCGTCTGGGTTCTTTGCACCGCCCTTTTGCGCGGAGACGCCATCAACCAAAGGAGCGCCGGCGATTGAAGGGGAATGCGGCGCGACGCGAGCGGAGGCGAGGACAGCGGCGTCAGCATAATCGTGGGCAGCGTCGGGCGCCGGAGCGAGCAAGCCGGATTCCTGAACAGTGGCCTGCAAGGCCGACCATTCGTCCATGAAGAGGCGGGGCGATGGCCGGTCTTGCCCAGAGGATCTTTCTCTATCGACCCCCGGTTCAGGGCCGCGGTCGAGGTCCGCGCCGATGGTTAGCGGATTAGACCTGAGAGAATGCAGCGATCCGCTGTCGGGAAACACTGGAAATCCTTTCTTAAAATCTTTGCCTCAATCAGTGTGGCGTTAAATAGTTACTTTTCGTTTGCGCCGATGTTTGGATCTGAAAGCCTTCATCATGATTGAAAAAAATTTGATCTCTGGGGCGCCCGTTTCAGCTGCACAGCGCTTGCCTGCGCGTGGAGCAGCTGCCGAGGCGACGACAGCTGCGCGGGATGCCGTACTGCGTCAGACCGCAAAGGAGTTTGAATCCGCGTTTGTCGCCCAAACCCTTTTAGCCAGCGGACTCGCCAGGGCATTATCAGCAAACGCGGGCTTCGGCGGCGAGGCGTACACGTCGTTTCTTATCGAAAAATATGCGCAGGGCCTGTCTGAAAAAGGCGATTTCGGCCTCGCTGAGTCCGTCTACAACCAACTAAAAAGGGAGGGGTGATTGAATGTCTGCGCAACAGGACCTCGACGAGGCTGTTTCCGCGCTGCAGAAAATTCTGCGAGGCGAACGCGAACAACTGGCAACCGGAACTTTTGATCATCTCGCCCCGCTCACTGAAGCCAAACGAACGCTTTGCGACACGCTTGAGAAACTCCTGCTAGCACCGGGTGCGGTTTCGGCTTTGCCAGCTTACCGGCGCCGCCTTTCCTCGCTTGCGGAAATGGCGAAAGAGAATGAAGTATTGCTCAGGGCTGCACGAGCCGGGACCGCTTCTGCTCGATCCCGCATCAACGAAATAATCAACCGGGAGCGGATGGTTGGCGTATACGCCGAGAATGGCGTAAAGGTGCTCTCCGCCGATGCAGCCGTGACGAGGGAAAAATCTGCGTAACGACATGCTGATACTGTTATCTTTTTGCGAAGTTGGCTTACAGACGAAGTTAACCTAAATTTATTCTATGGCGCGTATTGTGTTTCCAACGATCTGAAATTGATCGCTACAGGGACGATAGAACGCGTGCCTGAACCGTTAGTATGACGTTGTGGCCGGCGAAATTGGCAAAGCCTAACCGGGTTCATCATCCGACGCGGGAAGCGCGTCAAAAAGCGAATGGGAACTATCTATGTCAAGCCTCCTTACCAATGAAAGCTCGATGGTTGCGCTGACGACGTTGCGCTACATCAACAAAAACCTCGCGATGGTCCAATCCGAAATCTCTACGGGAAAAAGCGTCGCAAATGCCCGAGACAATGCAGCGCTCTGGGCGGTTTCAACTGTTATGCAATCTGATGTAGACAGCTTCAAGTCGATCTCGGATTCTTTGAGCCTAGGCTCATCGACGATCGCCGTTGCCCGCGGCGCTGCTGAACAAGTGACGAGCCTCCTCCAAGAGGTAAAGACGCTTGTCGTAGCCGCTCAAGAAGAAAACGTCGACCGGTCAAAGATCCAGACAGACGTTGCCGAACTCCGCAATCAAATCACGTCGATTGTGAACGCCGCGCAGTTTAATGGTCTTAATCTGTTGAAGGGCGGCGGCAACGTCCAGATACTGGCCTCGCTCGATCGTGCGTCTGACGGCTCGGTTACGGCATCCAATATCAGCGTCAACAAATCAGACTTGCAAGTTGTTGCACAAACGATTGGGACGGGTGCCGCAACTATAACCGGGACGCTGGCTGGCGATACGGCAGGTGATATCGCTGTTGGGGACACGGCCACTGTAACTTACGCCGCCGCCGCGCTTACCGAGGGTGAGAGCTTCACGATCTCGCTTGGCGGCACGGACTTCAGCTATGTCGCGCGTGAGAACGACTCTCTCAACGACGTCGTACGGAACCTCAGCAGCCAGCTGCGTGGGGCTTTCCCAGATGTGACCGTCTCGTTTACAAACGTTGGCGATCCGGAAGCGGAAGATAGTTTCATTTCAATCACCAATGGTTCGGATGCGGCGATTGCAGTCGCACAGGCGGTCGCGTCTGGCGGGACGGCAGGCGGTGCGCTAGGCGGACTTGTCGATATCGATGTGTCGACCGACGAAGGCGCCGAAACAGCGCTCGCGGCAATTGAAGGCCTCATCCAAGCCGGCATTGACGCTTCTGCGGCTTTTGGTTCTGCACAGAAGCGGATCGATATTCAGGGTGAGTTTGTCACCAACCTGATGGATGCGCTGCGTTCCGGCATTGGCGCGCTAACCGACGCGGACCTTGAAGAAGCCTCCGCGCGTTTGCAGTCGCTGCAAGTGCAGCAACAGCTTGGCATCCAGGCCTTATCGATCGCCAATCAGCAGCCACAGGCGCTGCTTGGATTGTTCCGCTAAAAACTGCGAACGGGTCGGCGCGTTTCAGCGCCGACCCGTTCTTTTTTTTGCTGTGTGTCGCCGTTCATCGCGTGGCGCGCTGGCGGCGCGATAAAGGGAATATAGCATCATGCAAAGTTCAGCCGCCGCAACCCTTTACGCCGAATCTACACGTTCGACTGGTACGCCACGCGGCATAGAATATCACGTTTTTGCAACCGTAACGCGGGAGCTATCAAAGTTGAAATCTGACGAGGTCAACCGACCCTCTCAGCTCCCTGTAGCCATCCACAACAATCTCCGACTTTGGAGTATCATCGGCGCTGACGTCGCGCGAAATGGTAACGGTCTGCCTAAGGAGCTTCGCTCGAAGCTCTTTTACCTATCTGAATTTACTCGGGTGCATAGCGCAAAGGTACTTGCGGGTGAGGCGAAGGCCGATGTCCTAGTTGACATCAATACGGCAGTAATGCGCGGCTTGCGCGGCGAGATCACAGCTGCGGGAGCATGACCTGTGCCTGGCGGGTTAGTTTTGCGCCTACGTCCGCGCGAGAAGCTTCTCGTTAATGGCGTGGTCATTGAGAACGGAAGTCGGCGGGCGCGCATCATGGTGCGCTCGCCCGACGCCCAGATCTTAAGATTGCGCGACGCCATGCCGCCTGAAGAAGCGACGACACCGGCGCGGCGCTTATATTATGTTGCCCAATTAGCGCTGATCGGCGAAACGGACTGCGGACAAGCGAAATCAACGCTTGTTGCGGGCCTCACCGAGCTCGGCACCGCGATGAAGACTTTGCCCTGCGCCGTTGATATTGAAGCTGCCAGAGAACACGCGGACGCGGGGCGATTCTATCAAGCCATGCGCTGCCTTGGACGCATTGTTCGTGAAGAATCGATTCTGTTCTTGAAGGCAAAAGTCTCGGCTTTTGACGCCGGCCGGCGCGAGAGTGTATAATGTTCTTTACACCGACAATAGGAGTTGGCGGCTATCCAGGCTGGCTAGTCCTCGAGCGTTCGCGCGAGCGCCAGCAGGAGGTATTTGATCGATCTCCGGAAATTTCCCGCAATGTAGACTATTTTCGGCAAAATATCGGCTCCGCTCTAACGGCGGAAGCGCTGGTTACAGACAGGCGACTTCTAACCGTCGCGCTCGGCGCATTCGGGTTGTCGGAGGAAATCGGCAAGAGGGCCTTCATTCGCCGCGTTCTCGAAGAAGGCACGGAAAGGTCGGATGCTTTCGCAAACCGCCTCAACGAGCCGCGGTACCGGGCAATGGCTGAGGCCTTCGGTTATGGCGACATTATTCAGGGATCGAGTGTGCTTTTGCGCTCTTTTCAAGAAGATCTGATCGCTCGCTACAAGTCGGCTGAGTTTGAACGGGCGGTCGGCGAGACAGATCCGGACATGCGTCTCGCGCTCAATTTCAAAAGCGCGATTGGGGCCATCGCCACCGCCGACAACGTGGACCGGGTGGGCTGGTTTCAGATCATGGGCCAGAGGCCACTGCGCGAATTGCTGGCGACAGCGCTTGGCGTTCCCTCCAGCGCCGCCCAGCTAGACATCGATCAGCAACGCGAAATCTTTCGTGATCGGGCGCGTCGTTTGTTTGGCAATGACTCGCCAAGCGTCTTTGCTGACTCAGCAAATATCGACGTCGCGATCCGTCGCTTTTTCCTGTTTAGGCAGATCGAGAATGGGCCGGGCGCCCAGACGGGCGGCGCAGCCGCGTTGACCCTGCTGCAAAATACCTCGGGACTTCAGGGCGCCGCGCTAACCAATCTTCTGCTGTCCCAATCCTGAAGCCGCTGCGATCAGCGCGCCCGCTTTTCGCCTCCCGCCGCCTCCGGGTCGGCTGACATAATAGTCGCGAGTTGCCGGTAGCTGTCAGCGCAATTGGCCCCCGTTGCCGCCGCGAAACTGTCCAGCGCTGGCCATAGACGCACGGCACGATCAATGCGTGGGTCGGCACCCGTCGCATATAGGCCGGATTGCACCATGAGGGCAACTTCTTCGTAGATGGCGAAGACTTCTCTTGCCTCGCGCAGCAGCCCGATTTCGTCCCCTGACGCTGCGCCCGGCAGCGATCTGGAGACACTGCGCCGCACGTCAATGGCGGGGAAGCGGCCGCGCTCCGCGATCGTCCTATCAAGGACGATATGGCCGTCAAGGATTCCTCGGACCGTGTCGGCGATTGGTTCTTCCATGTCGGAGCCAGCTACGAGAACACTGAATATTGCGGTGATGTCGCCTCCAGTACCGGCGCCCGGCCCGGCTCGTTCGGCCAACGCCGCAATCGTACGGAAAGTTGACGGCGGATAAGCGCGCAACGAAGGGGTCTCGCCGCCGCTTAGCGCAATCTCGCGATGGGCATCGGCAAAGCGGCTGATGGAGTCAAATAGCAGCAGCACATGCTGGCCTTCATCGCGGAAATGTTCCGCAACGCTCAAAGCCAATTGCGCTCCTCGCCGTTTGAATGTTGCCGGCTGGTCGCAGGTTGAGGCAATGACCACAGTGCGCTGTCGGCGATCAGCGCCAAGGGTCTGCTCGACGAACTCGCGAACCTCACGGCTCCTTTCCCCGATCAATGCGACGACAACCACGTCAGCAGTGACGTTGCGAGCAAGATCTGCAAGCAGCATGGATTTACCGACGCCCGATCCCGCGAACAACCCGATGCGCTGTCCGCGACAGATTGGCAGCAGCGTGTCCAACACTGCAAGGCCTGTATCCAGCCGCCCACCGAGGCCCCGGCGGGTTCCAGCTGGCGGCAGGCTCCCACTTAGAGGACGGGGCGCGTCGCCTTGCGCAAGCGGTACGCCATCAAGTCGGTTTCCATAGGCGTCAAGTACTTGGCCAAGCCACTCGTTGCACGGATAAATGCTTGCCTGCGGCTCAAGACGAACGCGATCGGCTATGCCGACATCATCGAAATCGCCATTCGGCATGACGAGCGCTGAGTCTTCCTGAACAGCGATGATCTCGCCGCTGGCGGTTTGGGTGTCAAATTGAACGACGTCGCCAAGCCGGGCGACGTGGGACAGTCCAGAAACGCGGATCAGTCCAGCCTCGATAGACTGAACGCATCCCCATGGACGTTCGCGACAGACCGTCGAAAGAGCGCTGTCGAGGTGAACGTAAAGCTTTTCGGTCATTCGACGTGTCTTTGTCATGGTTAATTTAATTTTCAACTTTCGCAAATATTTTCATACCTGATAATCCTTAACGGGAAGTCGCGAAATGATCCGGGGACTTAGCATTCTGGAAACCGCCTCGGCGCTCGCGCGTCACGCTTCGCAGCGGCACGAATTGATCGCCGAAAACATCGCCAATTCGGATTCGGCGGGCTTTCGAGCAAAAGATCTTGAGCCGTTTGCCGAAACATTGGCGCG
>CAZSBU010000007.1:0-1433 GCA_964605055.1 uncultured Caulobacterales bacterium
GAAGACACGGCAAGCGGGCGTTAAAACTTCGGCGGGCGCTTGGCCGCCACGCCGAGACGTTCCTCCAGCGCCGCCCCCAGCGCCAAAATCTTACCCTCTTCAAAGAGATTTCCCCAGAGACTGACGCCACGCGGGGTCTCGAAGGTCTCACCCGAGGACGCCTCACCAGCGCCGGAGCCGCCGCGCGAGGGCGTCTGGGCGAAACCCGCCCGGAGAGCTAACTGAGGATGGCCGGTACAATTCGTCGCAAGCAGCGCCCCGCCCGCCCGGTGAGGTCCAATCAGCGAATCGAACCCATTAAACGCCTCGGCCATCTCAACCATCAGCCGCCGACGCAGGCGGTCGACCTGAACGAAATCGGCAGCGGGGTAAAACCGAGCCGCCCGCCACAAATTCGGCCAGGCTTGCGCCGCCTGCCACGAAAGTTCGTCGTCCCGGTTCGTCAACGTCAAATCCGAGAATGCGGCCGCGGCCTCGACCGTGACGATCGCGCCGAGCGCAGAGAAATCAGCTTCCGGCCATGGGAATTCGCGCAACTGCACGCCGACCTCGCGGAGGGCGGCTAACGCTGCACGGTCTGTTTCGTCGCTCGCGTCGAACCAAGCCGGCACATAACCGACGGTCAAGGACGACAGATCAACCCGGCCGTCAAAGCCAAATCCCATGCGCGCAGAAGACGGATCGTCCGCATCGAAACCGTTGATTGCCGCAAGAACGATAGCTCCATCCTCAACGAAGCGGCAGATTGGGCCAACTTTATCGAGCGACCAGCAAAGCGGCATGAAACCCTTGCGTGAGACACGCCCAAAAGTCGGGCGCAGACCAGTCACACCGCATCGCTCGGACGGGGAGATAATCGATCCCAGAGTCTCCGTGCCGATCGAAAACGCGCATAGTCCCGCTGCTGCCGCGGCGGCTGACCCGGCGCTCGATCCGCTAGACCCCTCATTAGGATTCCACGGATTGCGGGTGCGCCCGCCGAACCAGCGGTCGCCGTAAGCTATCGCGCCGCACGTTGTCTTTCCGAGCAGGACCGCTCCCGCGCTTCGCAGGCGCCTGACAACTGTCGCGTCATCGGTGGCGACGCGATCGCGGAATGGCTCCGCTCCCCATGTCGTTGCGACGCCCTTCACATCGGCGAGGTCTTTCAAGCCGTAAGGAACGCCATGCAGCATCCCTCGATATTTGCCGGCTGCAATTTCTCGATCGGCTTCGGCCGCCTGCCGCCGCGCGATTTCGGGAAGTACGGTCACAAAGCACTTAAGCCCGGGGGCAAACCGTTCAATCCGGGAGAGGTATATCTCGGTCAGACGCGCACTGGTGATCTGGCCAGACCGCAGCCAGCCCGCTTGCTGCGCAACGCTCGCAAAAGCCAGGGCCTCGTCATCGTCGGGCGCGAGAGGCTCCGCGCGATCGCGTAAGACAAGCGCGTT
>CAZSBU010000007.1:1443-12362 GCA_964605055.1 uncultured Caulobacterales bacterium
TTCAGCTCTTCGCGTTTTTCTGCGCCTTGATCGTTCGTCGCGGCAAGCGGGGCGAAAAGACATGCGCAGGGGGAAGTTCGTAGGGGATCGCGTTAGTTCGTATTTTCGCAAGCTCCTCAAGCGTGGACTCAAGGCTTTCGAGCATCAGTTCCCGTTCAGCGGGATTAAATGAAAGGCCAAGAACGCGCTCAGCATAAGCCACGGTTTCGGCCGTCAAGCCTTGGGGCGGATCAACTTTGGCAGGGGCTTGCCCGTCATCGCCTCGTGAGCACCCGGTTGCAGCGATGCCGCTAATTGCCGCGCCGCTCAACGCTGCCCCGCCTATTATCTCGCGCCTCGAAAGCTTCATCGCCCCGCCCGCTTTTTCCGATTGCCCCGGACGAAGCATGCAAATATCGAATTGAGTTGCAAATCACGAATGTGAACGCGTAGCGAGCCGGAAACGAATAGCGACCTCCGGCCCGCCCCATGCGAACGAAGGAGTAAACCGCCCATGCGAGAGGCATTTTACAGCCGCATCGAAAATTCATTGCGCGACCTTCGCGAGCAGGGACTTGAAAAGCGCGAGCGGGAGATCATCGGTCCGCAGGGGCCGGAAATCGACGTCCGGCATGAGGGACGAGTTAGACGCGTCCTCAACTTTTGCGCCAACAACTATCTAGGCCTCGCAGATCATCCGGATGTGGTCGCCGCCGCGCATGCCACGATGGACAAGTACGGCTTCGGCATGGCTTCCGTTCGCTTCATTTGCGGCACCGCCGACCTGCACCGGGAATTGGAACAAACCATCGCGGATTATCTTGGCTATGAGGATTCTATCCTTTTCGCTGCATGCTTCGACGCAAATGGCGGCGTCTTCGAACCGTTGCTGGAGGCGGAAGACGCCATTGTCTCAGACTCGCTCAATCACGCCTCGATCATTGACGGCGTTCGTCTCAGCAAGGCGCGGCGATATCGGTTTGCCAATTCAGACATGCAGGATCTTAAGGAGAAACTGGCGCTGGCGCGCAGCGAAGGCGCCCGCTCAATCCTGATCGTGACCGACGGGGTTTTTTCGATGGACGGGTACATCGCCAATCTGAGCGCCATTGCAACGCTGGCGGACGAATTTGACGCACTGGTCTTGGTCGACGATTGCCACGCAACTGGGTTTATGGGGACGAGGGGCCGAGGCACGCCGAGCCATTGCGGCGTCGCCGAGCGAGTTGACATACTCACCGGAACGCTCGGCAAAGCCCTTGGTGGTGGCATGGGCGGATATATCTGCGCCTCGCGCAATGTGATCAATCTCTTGCGCAATCGCGCCCGCCCCTATCTGTTTTCCAATGCGCTCACGCCTGCTCTGCTCGGCGGGGCGCTGAAAGCGATTGAGTTGGCGCGGGACGGCGACACGCTGAGAGCGCAGCTTTTCCGAAACGCATCAAGATTCCGGAAAGGTATGTGCAATGCCGGGTTCGACCTGCTGCCCGGCGAACACCCGATCATTCCAGTCATGCTTGGCGATGCGCGCAAGGCGCAAGAGCTTTCAAGCGCTCTGATGGATGAGGGGGTTTACGTAACGGGATTCTCGTTTCCCGTAGTGCCGAAAGATAAAGCTCGGATACGCACGCAAATGTGCGCAGCGCATTCAGACGAACAGATTGACCAAGCCATCGCCGCGTTCGTTAGCGCCGGACGTCGGTTAAGTGTCGTTTGAATTGGTCAAGATCGGGCATTCGGTAGCAACCGTCCCAGGACGCCAGCATATCGTTGAGGCAGAAGACGCTGGACAAAGGAAACGAACTTCGCGTCTCGGCCAACAACGATCCGGCGCTCTCCGCGCGCTACGCCCGAAAGGATGACTTCGGCGGCCTCTTCAGCCGAAGTAATCGCCGCCCTGTCGAATCTTTTTTCCAGTTCAGCCCTGGCGTCGGCTGGTATGTCAGGCCCGTCAAAGGTCGCATTTCGGGCGATAGCGGTCGCAACGCCACCGGGATGTACGCTTGCAACCAAAACGCCTTCGCCTTCCAGCTCCATAGCGAGAGTTTCAGAGAAGCCGCGAACGGCGAATTTTGAACTGCAATAGTGAGACTGACCAGGATAGCCGATCAGGCCAAAGAGGCTCGATATGTTGACGACAGCCCCCCGGGTCGTCAGCAATTGAGGAAGGAACGCTTTCGTCATGCGGACAACGCCCCAAAAATTCACATCCATAATCTTGTCGAATGACGATAATGGCGTGTCTTTAAAAGCGCCAACGCGGGTCAAACCGGCAACGTTAAAGACGTAATCAGCATCGCCGAGGCTTTCGCTGACAAGCGCTGCATATGTTTCGATCGCAGCAGCGTCGGAGACATCAAGCGGATCTGCGCGTAGGCGGTTCGATGGCGCCGACGGCAGGCTCCGAACCGTTTCAGCAAGACCAACAGGATCGATGTCGCTAAGGGCGAGCGCAGCGCCGCGTTGCGAAAGTTCAAACGCCAGCGCCCGGCCAATGCCAGACGCTGCGCCCGTCACGATGCAGAGTTTTCCATCGAATGAACGCGGCGGCATCTCCTCCCCTCCACCCGTCAGCTTCAGTCGACAAGCAATGATCGGATTGCGGACCATTCGCGTCCTGAGGCTACCGCAAGTAGCGGCCTATCTGCGCTGTCTTCAGGACTATAGACGGCTTCATCATCAATGAATTTTACGCTCCCGCCGGTTTCCGACAGGATTAATGCACCCGCGGCATGGTCCCATGGGTGGATTCGGCTCGATATTTTGAAATCGACTTCACCGCGTGCGAGCGCGATGTAAGCGTAGGCAGCGCAATTGCCTTGCCTCGACTGAACTTTGCCAGCCAAACCGCGATCGATCCGCACACGCCACTCCGGCGATAACCACCCTGTCGAACGTAGGCCATGAAACGGGCTATCGTCCGGTCGCCCGTTTGGCGCGATGGAGGCCCCATTCCACTTCGCACCTTTGCCGCGCAAGGCAACGGCGCAGGCCTTATCTGGAATCGCGTAAATCCATCCTGCTTCGGTTCGCCCATTCTCCACCAGCGCAACGATGGTCCCAAATTCGAGAACTTTGCGAACAAAGTTTCTCGTGCCGTCGAGCGGGTCGACGATCCAAAACGCCCCGGGCCCCGAAATAGCCGCTACGATAGACGGCTCAGCTGCCGCAATTTCTTCACCTATGAACGCCGCATCGGGACGAATGGCGAACAACCGTTCGCGCAGTAACGCTTCAGCGGCGATGTCAATATCAGTTACGACATCGGAAGGGCTCGATTTCGTGCGAATTTCGTCGTCTGCCAGCCGGCCGAAGCGGGGCAGAATTACGGTCTCGCCAACCTCCCGCAGGATCGCTTCCACCGCCGACGCGTCAACCGTCATGCGAGGAAGCGCCCAGCTGCCGCGCGCGCCTCGCTCCTAGCGGTCATGATCACCGCTTCTGGAAACGTTTTCTGGAATTGGCCCCGGACCTTTTCCGATAAACGAACGATGAGACGCGCGCCGGACTCGCCCACTTCCTCGCCGACGACGTCTCCCCGTTCGTGCAACCAAGCGCGCGGCGCCCCATTCAACGCGCCAATGTCGATGGTCAGCACCTCACGGTCAGCCGTAGTTATTTCGTCGATCAATTCGACAAGTTCTTCAACTCCGTCGCCCGTCGTCGCCGAGATGCATACGCGGACGGGCTCTTCCAGAGTTGGCGCGGCAACCGATTTGGTCAATCGCGCTTTCGCCATTTCGATCGCACGATCATCAGACGACAACAGATCGATTTTGTTCAGCGCCTCCATCACCGGCGGCTCGACCTCGCCGGAAACGCCAATCTCTCGTAACACGCGCACGACGTCATTGCGCTGTGCTTCGCTATCCTCGTGAGCAATATCGCGCACATGGATAATCAGGTCCGCCTCAATAACTTCCTCAAGTGTAGCGCGAAAAGCAGCGATCAACTGGGTGGGAAGGTCGGAGATAAAACCGACTGTATCCGACAGAATGATGCGCTGTCCCGAACTCAGGTCGACCGCTCGCATCGTTGGATCAAGGGTAGCGAATAAAAGATCCTTTGCCAGCACCCTCGATCGCGTCAGCCGATTGAACAGCGTCGATTTGCCTGCGTTGGTGTATCCAACCAATGCGACGACCGGGTGCGGGGCCCGCTGGCGCTTGGCGCGCTGTAATGTTCGTGTCCGACGCACCTGCTCAAGCTTGGCCTCGAGGCGCTCAATCTTGTTGGCGAGCGCGCGTCTGTCGGACTCAATCTGACGCTCGCCAGGTCCGCCGAGGAAGCCGACGCCGCCACGCTGGCGCTCAAGGTGCGTCCATGAACGAACAAGTCTAGATTTTTGATAGTTCAAATGCGCAAGCTCAACTTGCAGGCGACCCTCAGAAGTCTGCGCTCGAGCGCCAAAGATTTCGAGGATAAGCGCCGTGCGATCCAAAACCTTGGCGTTCCAAGCTTTTTCAAGATTGCGGTGCTGGACGGGGGTCAGCGAGCCATCGACAATCACCAGATCGGGTCGCGGTTCGAACGCGCTGAGGCGCGCATTGATTTCCTCGACCTTACCCTCGCCGAAGTAGGTCGAAGGCCTCGGCCGAGCGATGCGGGCTGCATGCGTCCAAATTACGTTGAGGCCAATCGCCTGCGCCAAGCCGACCGCCTCTTCCAAACGGGCGTCGGCGGTTCGGTCTCCCGATGAGGCCGCAACGATGGGGTGCACGACAAACGCCGTACCTGAAGACGGTGGCAGTTGAGGTTCGGTCAATGTCCAGCGGGCTTTCTTGGTGTCACGCTTCACTGTCCCAAAGGCTTATTGGCTGGGCCGGCATGATGGTGGAAATCGCATGCTTGTAAACGAGTTGGACCTGCCCGTCCCGTTTCAACAACACGCAGAAATTGTCGAACCAGGTTACAACGCCCTGGAGCTTGACCCCGTTCACCAAAAAGATGGTGACGGCGATCTTGTCCTTCCGGACATGGTTCAAAAACGTATCTTGAAGGTTCTGTTTTTTCTCTGTCATTTTCCATCAAGCCTCAGACGCGCGCCTCACCTTATTGCGCTGCACAATTGAACATGGGGCGAGGCCAGACGGAAGACAACCGCTTTCATAGCGGCGTCAGGCCTTGGCAACGCAGCGCTCTTTGTAAGCCTCTCGTAGCCGCCGGGATACCTCGCCGGGCCTCCCGTCGCCCACTGCATGACGATCAATGCGCACCACAGGCATTACGAGATTGGTGGCGGAGGTCAGAAAAGCTTCCCGAGCGCCGAATGCTTCCTCCACTGAGAACGGTCGTTCCTCCACCTTGATCTGCAAATCCCGGGCGCAGGCGAGTAGCGTCTCTCTTGTAATGCCGCCAAGAATTTCATTACCCAGCGGATGGGTAATGAGCGCGCCAGACTTGGCCACGATCCACGCGTTTGAGGCCGCCCCTTCCGTTACGCAGCCGTTGCGTACAAGCCAGGCCTCCAGCGCCCCATCGCGCCGTGCGGCTTCCTTAGCGAGAACGTTTGGCAGCAGCGAAATCGATTTAATGTCCGCGCGGCCCCAACGGATGTCCGGCGCGGTTATAACCTCAACCCCCTTTTGCGCCACGAGATCCGATTTACCCAAGTCAAAGTGACGGGCGGTCATGACCAGCGAGGGCAAGACTGCCTGAATAGGAAACGGGTGGTTGCGCCGGGCGACGCCGCGCGTTGCCTGCAAATATACAAGCGCATCCTTGAGCCGGTTCCGCGCTATCAGCTTGTTGATAACAATGCGGAGAGCGCGATCGGAAATTGGGGGGTCGATCGAAAGCGCCGCCAGCGACCGAGCCCAGCGGGCCAAATGCCCGTCGATATCCCAAAGCCGCCCGCTGACAACAAGACAGACTTCATAGACACCGTCGGCAAATTGATAGCCGCGGTCTTCGATATGAACGAAAGCCTCGCGTAGCGGTACGTACTGCCCATTAACGTAAGCAAATGACGGCATGTTTCAGGCTCTCCAGAATATCCGATTTAATAGGCCGAGGGCTGCGACCGTCTCAAGACGTCCGAGGACCATACCGATCGCAAGCGCAAGGCGCGTGAAAGGGTCGTCAAATATTTCAAACCCTCCAACCCCCGCGCCTGCAAGGCCAAGCGCCGGTCCTGCGTTTGACAGCGCCGCAACCGAGGCGATCGCGGCCAGTTCAAACGAATTTCCACCGGCCGCCACTGCAAGCAATAGTGCAGCAAGAACTACCGTAAAGCCGATGAAATGCATCCAAACGCCAAATTCGTCAGAAACGTTTGACTTCCCAAAAACACCGCGAGGGGTGATCAATAGCCTTAGCTCCTCGCCAGTTCTGCGCATCAGGATTACCCACCGCAGGACCTTGACGCCGCCCGCCGCCGAGACGGCTGACCCGCCAACGACCAGCGTCACTAAAGCCAATACGGTTGGCGGCGGGTCGCCAATGAAAAATCCGTTGGTCGATATAAAGCTTGCCGCATTGAAAGCCTGTTCACCAAGCGCCTGCACGCCCGGCGCGCCAACGATCAACCAAAGTACAAGGGTCAGAGCCAGAAAAATCAGGCCGTAAGCGCCCGTTTCAATGTCGCGCGTGCGGCCGACCCTACCGCTGGTCATGCGTGCAAGGAGAATGAAGTTCGCCCCGCTGAGAAATACGACGGGCGTCAATATCGCCGCAACCCTGGGGTCATATGCGTCCAGTCCTTCAAGCCTTGGCGAGAACCCGCCGGACGCAACGGTCGACATCGCTAGCACCAGAGACTCAAACGGCGGCGTCCCAACGGCGACCAACGCGACGATTGAGATCGCCGTTAGCAAACCGAACGCAGGCAAGAATGCTACGGCTGCGGCCCGTATCGAAGTGACATGAGATCCGCCATCTTCCAATGAAAACGGAGGAAGCAGTGCGTCCGTGCCCACAAATGACGGGCGGATAAAAATCGCTGCTGCAGTCGCCATGGAGGAAAGACCGCCGATCCATTGCAATTCCGCTCGCCACAACATGCCGGCCATCGATGCTCGCGCGTCCGTGGCGGACAACCACCCGCCAGTCGTTGTTAACGCCGAGACTGCCTCAAAGTAGCCATCAACAAGCGAATAGCCGCTTAGAAAAAATGGCAGCCCCGCAAAAAGAGGCGCGCCGACCCACCAGCACAAGGCAATCATCATCGCGTCGTCAATCCGAGATCCGCCGGTCTTCCCTTGCGACATTACAACAAGAGACAATCCAAAAATGCCGGTTGCCGCGCTTGCATAAAGGTACGAGGACGCTTCAGCGGGATTGGTTTGCGCAGCTACCGCCCAGGGCCCGACCATCAACGCAGCAAGCATTAGCAGCGCTGAGCCGAAGGCTTTAAGGATGGAAACGCCCGTCATTGCGCCCTGCAAGGGCGCAATGCTGACAGATCAAAATACATTCGTTCAATCGGACGAGTTCGACCCATTTCTTTCTTTTTCGGCGTTGAGGATGGATTTGCATCTACTGTGTGCCCGCGCGACCTAGAAGTATTCGATGCTGACCCGGAACATTTGCTCGACTTCTTTGATTTGCTCTCGCAGGGACATCAATACGACTCGATCGCCGGGTTTGATGACCGTGTTGCCGTTCGGCATCTGGACCTTTCCGTCGCGATAAACAGCGCCGATCATGACCCCCTCGGGCAATTCCGCATCTCTTAATGGGAGATTGACGAGGGGCGAAGTATCAAGCGCGACGGCGTCAATGAGTTCGGCGGCGCCGTCAGCGAGGGAATACAGTCCTTTGATCCGACCCCGCCGGATATGTTGCAGAATGATAGAGACAGTCGTCGCACGCGGATCAATATATCTGTTGATGCCAACAGCTTCCGATATCGCCGCGTATTCCGGGTCGTTGACAAGCGCCATAGCCCGCCGTGCGCCCTCACGTTTAGCCACGACCGACGCCAAAATATTCACCTGATCCTTCTCGGTCACCGCAACAAGCGTCTCTGCGTCCTGAACGCCAGCCTCGTGCAGGAGCGTGCGATCAAGACCGTCACCCTGCAGAACGACGGTACGTCCCAGCTGTTCAGCAACGAATTCTGCGCGTTCTTTGTCTCGCTCGATGAGGCGAATTTTCATCGATCCGAGCTTTTCTAGGCCCTGAGCGACGTAAAGACCGATGTTACCCCCGCCAATGATGATGACGCGGCGCGCCTGACGTTCTGCTTCGCCCAGTATTTCGAGCGCGCGTGCGACATCGCTCTTGTCGGCAATGAAGTATATCTCGTCCCCGGGAAACAACTGATCGTCCGCATGCGCCCGCCAGATGCGGCCTTCACGGCGGACAGCCACGATGGTCATCTTGAGATCAGGAAATAATTCTGCGACTTGCCGTAGTGGCGTATTGATGATCGCGCATTCCTCGCGCAACCGCACGCCTACGGCCCAAACCTGACCGCCTACAAAGGTCGTTGATTCAAATGCGCCCGGCGTCGACAGGCGTTGCAATATTGCTTCGCTAACCTCTCGTTCCGGCGAGATGATGACATCAATCGGCAAATGGTTGCGGCTAAATAAGTCGGAATATCGCGGGTCGAGGAAGCCCGAGGATCGAATGCGCGCAATTTTCGTCGGTACGTTGAAAAGCGTGTGCGCAACTTGGCAAGCCACCATATTCACTTCGTCGGAATAAGTGACGGCGATAACCATATCTGCTTCGCGTGCGCCAGCTTCAGACAAAATTTCCGGATGCGCTCCATTACCAACGACGCCACGAACATCAAGCCGCTCAGCGACTGATCGGACCAACGCCTTTGTTTGATCGATGATCGTGACATCGTTCTTCTCACCCGCCAGTCGGCGGGCAATGCCGGTCCCAACTCGTCCGGCTCCGCAAATGATGACTCTCATATTTCTGGTCGCTTACTGGTCAAGCAGACTCGGCTCTAGCGGCTCCGTTTACGCCGAGCGCCTTCAGCTTGCGATGCAGCGCCGACCGCTCCATGCCTATAAATGCCGCTGTCCGGGAAATGTTGCCGCCAAACCGGTTGATTTGCGCGATTAGGTACTCCTTTTCAAATCGCTCGCGAGCTTCGCGTAACGGCAGAGCAATAATCTGTTCAAGCCCCTCGCCCGCCGGAATCGACAATCCCGCATCGATCACCTCAGACGGAAGTTGTTCGCAGGTGATCTCTCCGATGGCTTCGCGGTCGACTAAGATCAACGTACGTTCGATTACGTTTCGCAATTGCCGCACATTACCCGGCCAATGATACGCTTGCAGCGCAGCCAGCGCCTCAACGGAAAGGCTGCGCTTTGGCATGCCTGACGCGCGACAGATGCGATCGATGAAATATGCCGCCAACGCAGGAATGTCGTCTCGACGTTCGGCGAGGGACGGCGCATGTATCGGCACAACATTGAGACGATGGAAGAGATCCTCGCGGAAACGGCCAGCTTCCGAGTCGGCAAGCAAATTTCGCGCAGTTGTCGACACGATCCGCACATCGACGCTAACGGTGGCGTCCGAACCAATGCGTCGAAAGCGTTGATCGACAAGCACGCGCAATATCTTACCCTGCGTCTCAACCGGCATATCGCCGATTTCATCGAACAGCAGCGTTCCTGTATGGGCGCGCTCGAGAAGACCGATGCTTTTCGGGCGACCGCCTTCACCTTCAACGCCGAACAGTTCTTCCTCCATTCGATCAGGCGCAATAGCCGCAGAACTGACGACGACAAAGGGCTGCTGAGCGCGACTGGATCGGGCATGGAGCAGCCTCGCAATAATCTCTTTTCCGGAACCTGGCGGCCCACTGATCATCACTCTGGAACGCGCATCCGCAACGCGGTCGATAACGCTGCGAAGGCTGTTAATTGCCGACGATGCGCCAATTAATCCCCAATCAGCGGTCCGCTCACGTAGCTCTACGTTTTCACGCTGGAGTCTAGCAGCTTCCAGCGCACGTTTGACGACAAGGATTAGCCGATCTGAATTGAAGGGCTTCTCGACGTAATCGTAGGCGCCTTTTTTTATCGCAGCGACTGCGGTCTCAATCGTTCCATGACCGGAGATGATGATGACTGGCAAGCCAGGGTGAAGCTTCTTAAGTTCTTCAAGAATTCCGATGCCATCCAGAGCTGAATTTTGGAGCCATACATCAAGGATCACTAGCGCGGGAAGCCTGTCTCTGATGGCGGTGAATACCCCAGTTGAGTCAGCAGCAGTCCGTGGACTGAACCCCTCATCCTCGAGAATGCCTGACACGAGGTCGCGTATGTCCGCTTCATCGTCGACGACAAGAACGTCCGTGCTCATATCATGGATTCCATCTACGCTACTCGGCCGCAGCGTGCTGAACGACCGCAGTCGACGCTGTTGCAGATTCGTCAATTGGCAGGATCAAACTCACTCGGGCGCCGGCTGATCCGAACTCGGAACAATCTTGGAACAATAATTCGCCACCGTGGTCTTCGGCTACCTTTTTCACGATGGCAAGGCCAAGGCCAGTACCTTTGGCGCGCGTCGTCATGTAGGGTTCCGTAAGCCGATGCCGCTCGGCGACAGGCAGCCCTACCCCATTGTCGATGATATGGACCTGCGCATTCTTCGCGTCGGCTTCGAGGCGGACGACAATCCGACCCTTCGAAATTTCGGCATGCGACTTTCTCGCAGTGACTGACTCGCCAGCGTTCTTAATCAAGTTTCCGAGCGCCTGAACAATCAGTCGCCCATCACATTTCGAAAAGACGGCTTCGTTGGGTAGGTCCGTGATGAATTCAATGTCCGAGAATGCGACCCTCTGTGGAAATACGGCTGCGCGAACAAGTTCGCGCAGGTCTTCCAGAGCCATTACGGGCTTAGGCATTCGAGCAAAAGACGAGAACTCATCAACCATCCGACCGATGTCGCCCACATGACGGATGATCGTCTCAGTGCATTTGTCGAAAATTTCGGGGCTTGTCTGGATTTCCGCGAGG
>CAZSBU010000007.1:12372-26862 GCA_964605055.1 uncultured Caulobacterales bacterium
CGTAAGGTACTTGCGCCGGAGCCGCTCTGCCGACAATTGTATCGGGGTAAGCGGATTTTTTATCTCGTGAGCAATGCGCCGCGCAACGTCACCCCAGGCCGCCGACCGTTGAGCGCCAATGAGTTCGGTAATGTCATCGAACGTGATCACATATCCGGGCTCGCTAGCCACCGCATCGCTGCCGATACGAACGTTTAGTGTACGGATACGCCCATGCCGGTCCACTTCGGTCTGCGCGGCATACTCGCCAGACGGAGCACAACAGGCCTCGACAAATAGTTTTTGCAACTCTGGCGAAATCTCGCCGAGCGTTCGGTCCGCGTAATGCTCTGGATCGATATCAAAAAAATCTGCCGCCGACCTATTTGCAATCGTGAGGCGACCGTCTGCCGAGACGCCGATAACGCCTGCTGATACGCCGGATAATACTGCTTCGGTGAAACGGCGGCGTCGATCAAACTGCCTGTTCGTTTCAACAAGGTCATCGCGTTGCGTTTGCAATTGAGCCGTCATGTGATTGAGCGCACGGGCTAGCACCCCGAGCTCCCCGTCATCGCGGTAGACCTCGACGCGGGCGCCGAGTTCGCCGCCGGATACGCGCTCGGCCATGCGGATCAACCTGCCAATCGGTTGAACAAGGCGGGTGGCCGCCCATAAGGCCAACCACACCGCCCCGAAAAGAATGATCATTGCTAGAACAATGTAGCCGAGCAAAAATATCTGTTCGACGCGCGCTCGGGCTCGCTGCGCCTCATTCCAGTCATCGCGAATGCCACGCACCGCGGAAAGGCGCGACTGCATGTCCGAGGGCACAAGCTTGTAGATAGCGATGTAACCGCCATCGAAGGCGTCAATTTTTAAAAACGCCCGAAACATGTCGATCGATTCTTCGTTGTTCAAATCGAAATGTCCACGATCGCCCCGAGACGAGTCGCGCTCGAACGCAGCATCCATGCGATCGAATACGGAGGCGGCCGGCAATCCATACAATCCCGGCGTCATTTCAACCCGCGCGATCAACCGGCGGTCGCCGGTAAACACCATGATTGCCGCAAGATTGCGCCCAAACGCCTGTTCAGCCAAACGCTGCCTGAAGGCGAGCGGAGAAGTTGTTGGCGTAAGCCCTAATAGCGCGTCGGTCCGGAGATCCATTTCGATCTGACTAAGATTTATGGCCGCGTCGTTCGTCTCATCCTGAAAATAGGCGTTCGCGAAATCCCGCGCAGTCTGGACATAAGTGTCGATCCGCTCACTGAAAACGTCATTGATGCTGGTGCGCAGGATCGTGAATGCAAAGAGGAACGCGATTATTGCAGGCGTCACGGCCACCGCTGCAAACTGAGCGGCGAGCCGCAAGTGCGTACGAGAGCCGGAGAGCTGGTTTCGGCGATCCGACCATACGTGCCACATCCGCGCGCCGATGAGCAAAGCAAACCCGACGGCAATGGCGACGTTGCCAACAACCAGCGCGGTCAGGACGCTGCGCTGGACATGCTCGACGGCAGGCGAGAGGAAAAACCAGTTGGAAAAGAAGGCAAACGCCACCGAACCGATAAGCGCTGCCGCAGCCAGGGTGTTGGAAAGCGCCCAACGGGGCAGCAATGGGGTATCCCCTTTGCCTGCGCGTCGAGAAATATTGGAAGCAGCCCCTTCCGCAGCCGGGTCGCGCCGGCTCGATTCATCCGGAAGTATGACGCCGTTCGACCGCACCTCCGCATCGCCTCCAGAAAAACCAGCTGCAAAAATTCAGAAGCCCAGTTGTCGTGCTGCTCGACAGCTATAGCCACGGCGTCGCGCCTTCTCGAACATTATCACCGTGCCGCTATTGTTGCAAAAAATCAACAGTCCCGCCCTCGAGGTTGCACCAGGTAAGGGCAAGCGGCCTCTCGGCCGGACGATCCACGGAAAAATATGGATAGCGTCTCGATAACGTCTTCAGGGATTGTCAGCGAACAAATGCGCGATTTCATCTGACGTCGATCTATAGCCTGGTCGGCGGCTGCACCCCGCTCAATGTACGCGGCCAAATGCTTCCGCGCGACGCGTACGCCAAGCTCCACGCCATAATGCGCCAAAATATCGTCGTAATGTCGGCATACCATTTCAAATTGGCCCTCCGGACTTTCAGAAAACCCATCGGTCGGTGCGCCTGATAAGTTTGCGGCAATAGCTCCTGCAACCGAGGGGCGGCCCATCGCCGCCCGGCCGACCATGACTCCATCGGCTCCCGATGCGGCCATTGCCACCCTTGCATCAGCGGCATCGGCGATATCGCCATTAACAATAAGCGGAATACTGATGCGCTCTCTGACAGCCCTGACAGCAGCCCAATCCGCGGAGCCCTTATAAAACTGGTTTCGCGTTCGGCCATGCACCGTCACCGCGCTAATGCCGCACGCTTGCGCCCGCGCCGCAAGTTCTGGCGCATTCAACTGATCGGCGTCCCAACCAAGACGCATTTTGACCGTAACCGGTCGATGCGTTGCCTTCAGCACCGCATCGAACAAGCGTTCCGCCTTATCGAGATCGCGCATGAGAGCCGCCCCCGATAGCATTCCAATCACCTCGCGCGCCGGGCACCCCATGTTGATGTCGATGATGTCTGCGCCGGCTTCAGTCGCCTGGCGCGCGCCTTCCGCCATCCACTCTGGCTCGCACCCAACGAGTTGCACGACGAAGGGCCAGACCGAGGGGTCGCCTTCCATCCGCCTCAATACGTCAGGCCGGGCTCGGCCCTGCCCTCCCTGAGCGCCTTTAACGAGAGCCTCGCTGGCGACCATTTCCGAAACGACAAGCCCCGCCCCCGCCTGCGCTGCGGCCCGCCGGAACGGCAAGTCGCTGACGCCCGACATCGGGGCGATGAAGACGTTGTTCGCGAGGGTCAATCCGGCGTATTGCACTTGTAACTCCAGACTATTCCGATACGCAGCCATTACGGCTGCTTTAATCGTAGGAAATCAGTTCAGGATATCAGAAGTGACGTCAACCGGCGTGAACTGCCTTGCAATTGTCGTTGCTGCCGGACGCGGGGCGCGCGCCGGCGCGGGCGGCCCGAAACAATACCGCGACCTTGCCGGCCAGCCAGTGCTTGCTTGGACATTGAAAGCTTTTCTCGACCACCCGAGAATAGAGGCCGTTCGGGCAATCATTCATCCGGACGACCACGACCTTTATCAAAGGTCCGTTACAGGGATCAGCCATCACGCAAAGCTCCTCCCGCCAGTCAATGGCGGCAGAGAACGACAGGACTCAGTTCGCCTCGGTTTGCTAAGCCTTATAGCCATCAACCCCGACAAAGTGCTCATTCACGATGCCGCTCGGCCTTTTATCGACGCCGGAGCAATTGCCCGGGTCATTACGGCGTTGACGGAACACGACGGCGCAATCGCAGCCCTCCCCGTCTTCGACACGATCAAGAAAGCGGATGCCGGCGATCATCCGTGCATTGACAACACGGTTGCGCGCGAGGGGCTGTGGCGCGCGCAAACGCCGCAAGGCTTTCGATTTACGAAGATACTTGCAGCGCACGAAGCGGCAATGGGCCAGTCGCTCACCGACGACGCAGCAGTTGCAGAGCGCGCGGGACTAAAAGTGGCGCTTGTTGCAGGTTCGCCCGACAACATGAAAATCACGCAAGCGGAAGATTTCGGCATGGCTGAAATCCTTTTAGGCAGGAAGGCGCAGATGTACGAATTTCGTACGGGCTCAGGTTTTGACGTCCATCAATTTGAAGCGGGCGATTGCGTCACACTATGCGGAATTGAGATTTCCCATTCGGCGAAACTCAAAGGGCACTCGGACGCGGACGCCGGCATGCATGCGTTGACTGACGCAATCCTAGGAGCGCTCTCTGCTGGAGATATCGGAGACCATTTCCCGCCCTCGGATCCGCAATGGAGAGGGGCGCCGTCGCGCATCTTTCTCGAACGCGCTCGCGATTTGGTCAACGCAGCAGGCGGTGCAATTACTCATTGCGACGTGACGCTTATTTGCGAAGCGCCACGCATCGGCCCGCACCGAACCGCGATGCGCGCGCTGCTAGCTGCTACGTTGGACATCAACATCGAACGCATTTCCGTGAAAGCGACAACGACGGAAGAATTGGGCTTTACTGGGCGGCGAGAAGGAATTGCCGCGTTGGCTACGGCGACGATACGCCTGCCAATGCAGCCAGAATGACCCAAACCCATCGCATCTGGTCGCTTGCAGAGGCGATTATCGACAAGGCGGGGGCCGAAGGTCTCATCGTTACGAGTGCGGAGTCATGTACGGGTGGGATGATCAGCGCTGCGCTGACAGACGTTCCCGGCTCTTCGGCGGTGGTCGATCGAGCATTTGTTACTTATTCGAACGATGCGAAAGTTGAGATGCTGGGCGTCGATCCCCGCCTTATCTCCCGCTGGGGCGCGGTAAGTTGCCCGGTCGCGTTATCGATGGCCCGCGGCGCCCTTAATCGGTCCAACGCCGATATCGCCGTATCTGTGACCGGCATCGCTGGCCCGTCAGGCGGCAATGCCGAAAAACCTGTTGGCCTCGTCTGGTTTGGACTCGCGCGTCGCACTGCCGGGGCTCAACCAGTTGTAAGGTTTGAGCGGCGCGTTTTTTCTGCCGGCTCAAGGTCGTTCGTTCGCCTTAGAGCAACGGAAACGGCCTTATCTCTCATTCTCAACGGGCTCTGACACAAGCATTTTCGGTCCATAGACGGTTTGCGCCCGGGTGACGAAAGCTTCCGACATCCGGCTAAAGGCCTTTTCGAACACGGATGCTGCGGTCGCTTGAAGGATGACGTTACGAAATTCAAAATCAATGGAAAAATCAACCATCGATCCCCCTGCCGGAAGATCCGCAAACCGCCATTGATTGGTCAGCGTTTTGAATGGTCCGTCGACATAACGTACGTCGATTGCGAGATTAGGATTATCTAGCGAAACGTTACTGCGAAATCGCTCTCGAAAAACCTTGTAGGCAACTACCATGTCGGCAGTGAGCCAGCTTGGTTCACTTGCGGCGTCGCGAGACACGATTCTCAGCGCTAAACACCATGGAATGAATTCCGGATATTTTTCCACATCCGCCACGAGCGAAAACATTTCGGTTGCGGAGTATGGAACCGTTGTTTGGGTTCTGGCGGCCGTCACGCAATTGTAGCGCGGCGCGCGCCCCGTGCGTAACCATCAAAAAGATCCAGCATGCGCTCAGTCCACGCCGCAACCGGGACGGGCACCTCATAAAGCGCTTCGTCAGTAACGATACGCTGCCAAATGAACGGGCTCATCAATGTGTAGTCGGATAAATTGGGCGCGGCGCCGCCAAAGAAATCATGCGCGGCTAGCGGAGCTGACATAATCGAAAGTTCCGCCTCGGTCCGGGTTACCCAATCGGGGTTCTGCGCCAGCTCTTCTAAGGAAACGCCTCCAAAGCGGGCTTCTCGGGTTCTGCGAAAATAAGTCTGATCTTCAGGGCGCAGGATACTGACGACGCGGGCGAACATCATTGGCGCCAGAGCTGGAAAAAGCGCTGAGCCAACCCATGCCAGATAAAATGCGGCAGCCGCCCGTTCGCTGTCCGAGGTTGTTAGCGGATGCGTCGGATAGCGCTTTTCAAGATGAGCTACGATAGAAGCGCTATCGCAAATTATCTCCCCATCGTCACTTAAAATTGGCAGTTTTCCATAATCCGGAGCCGGATAATTGCCTTTCTCGGTGAAGCCAAGCGCGACGGTCTGGAAATCGATCTGTTTATGAAGAAGTACGAATTTGGTCAGCCAACAGAAGGGGCCAAACCGCACATCTATATCATTCGCACAGAGATCATAAAGCACGATACTCAAGGCTGCGTCCCCAGCGCCTTAGAATGCGCACGCGCCGCCCGGAGTTTGGCGAAATCTTCGCCGGCATGATGTGACGACCGGGTCAAAGGACTGGCTGAAACCATCAAGAATCCTTTAGCGCGCGCGATCGTTTCATAAAATACGAACTCGGCTGGCTCAACATACCGCATCACCGGCGCGTGTTTGCGCGTTGGCTGCAAATACTGTCCGATTGTAATAAAATCGACGCCGGCCGACCGCATGTCGTCCATGACTTGCATGATTTCCTCGCGAGACTCGCCAAGTCCGACCATCAAGCCAGATTTAGTGAAAATGGAGGGATCAACTTCCTTCACTTTCTCCAATAGGCGCAGCGAGTGGAAATATCGAGCGCCGGGCCGAATCGATAGGTACAGGCGCGGAACGGTCTCAAGATTGTGATTAAACACATCTGGCTTTGACCGAATGACGACTTCGGCAGCGCCGTCCTTGCGCAAAAAGTCCGGCGTGAGAATCTCGATTGTTGTTTGCGGCACCCGCGCCCGGATTGCGTTAACGACAGTCGCGAAATGCCGCGCCCCGCCGTCATTCAGATCGTCTCGATCGACCGACGTTATAACGACATGCGCAAGGCCCATTTCGGCAACGGCTTCGGCGACCTTGGACGGCTCTTCTGGGTCAAGATCTCCCGGCAATCCTGTCCGGACATTGCAGAAAGAGCAGGCGCGCGTGCACACATCACCCATGATCATTAACGTCGCGTGCTTCTGCGCCCAACACTCGCCGATGTTCGGGCAGGCAGCCTCTTCGCAAACTGTGTGCAAGCCCTTGGAACGCACGATCGCACGCGTCTCGGCATAGACGGCTGACGTTGGCGCCTTGACGCGGATCCATTCCGGTTTGCGCAACAGCGGGCTTTCCGTTCGATTCGCCTTTTCGGGGTGTCGAACGGCGGCGGGCGCATTGGTGCGATCGATCAGCGTAGGCATGGCGGGGATGTAGCAGTCCGAAGGCTCTAATGTAAGGCCGGGACGGGCCCACTAGCGCCGCAGTCCGCTGCTCCAGGCGGGTCGAAAGGCGCGTCTGCTTGCCGCAACCGGCATAGCTTAAGCCCTTTGAACAACTTAAAGTCGCCGTTCCACCGCCTCGACGGTTTCGTCAAATGGGCGGTGAATGATCGCCCCATCGACCGGTTCGCCTAGTTCAAGATTGATAGCCTCCCAAGCGTCAATCGAGCTGATACGTTTTGCTCCAGCCGGAGCGGCGGTGAGTTTTGAAGCTTCAGTAGAAAAGCGAACAACTTCTCGTGATATGGGCAGGCGCAGCCAGCGCCAAACGCGGCGATCGAGTTCGCCTTCAAGATAAAGATCCCACCGCGGATCGTCCTCAGAGTTTTGCACCGAGAAGAACAACGTCCGGAAGTCGCCGGCGTCTGCAAAAACCAGCACGCCATTTTCATGTTCGAAATATCGCGGCGGGCGTTCCATATTCAGGAAAGATGCTTCGCCAAAGCCGCATCTGAGGTCGGCCTGCGCCCGGCGCTTGGCGATTGAACGGGTCTCGAACTCGGTAACGATTCTTGGCCAAGATGCGCGCCCAACGAGATAGAGCCCGTTGAAAGCAACGAGGCAGTAACTTAGCGCCGTCTTGATGAGCGGCTCCAGACCACCGGCGTAAAACGCAAACGCCATGACGATTGGCGAAGTAAAGGCGAAAGTCGCCGCGAGGGGTCGCTTGAACCCAATGAGGTCGTCGCGCGCGAACTCCATAATGTTATCAACGAACGCCGCTGAGTTTTTCAGGCGGACTTCGACAGGCGATGGAAGGCTGACCCGGTCGGTCTTGATCATGGCGTCACCAATGCAAAGGCGGAGCTTACCGCGCCACCGCATTATTCATCGGCCAGGTTGCGCCATGGTTGACCAAGCCGCGAAGATTTTCAGCCAATTGTCGCCATCGATGGATTTAGGTTCCAGACGCGGGAATAGGCGCGGGGGTTGCAGGCTGGTCAGATGCGACAAACGCCATCGCTATGGCGGCTAGGAGAAACGTCAGAGCTCCGAACAAAAGTGCGTAAATTGCTCCTCCCCCCAGAAAGATCCGCACGATCGGCCCCATAACGCCAGCCACGGTGATCTGCGGCAGGACGATGAAAAAATTGAAGATCCCCATGTAAACCCCCATCTTCATCGGCGGCAAAGCGCCGCAAAGGATTGCATAAGGCATAGTCAGGATCGACGCCCAAGCCATGCCGATCCCCACCATCGACAACAGCAAAAAATTCGGGTCGCGGACCAAAAGATAGCCGGCCAGCCCAGCCGCACCGCAGCACAAATTGACCGCATGGATCGTACGCTGACCGATAGCCGCAGCGAGACGCGGCAGAATAAAACAATAGAGCATGGCGACGCCGTTATAGACTGCAAACATCACGCCGACCCAATTAGCCCCTGCGCCAAATTCTTCAGAAGTGACGTCCGTCGAGCCGAAATGCCATGCGGCGACTGCAGGAGTTGAATAAACCCACATGATGAAGAGCCCAAACCACGAAAAGAATTGGACGATAGCGAGTTGGCGCATCAGCGTTGGCATGGTCATCAAATCGTCCAGTATGGAACCGATGAAATTGTTGTCTCGTCCAGCCTTTTGAAGCTGCGACTTCGCGAGAAATCCCACCCCCAGAAAGATGATTGCCCCGGCCAGGATCAATAGTTGTTTGTCACCGCCCGTCCGAACAACCGCCGCAGCGCAAACGACGCCGACGAATAAAGCGATGATGCCGGAACGGGAAAATGCTTCAGGGCTCGGTTTGCCTCGCACAGCCGCAGAGCGCGACGCGGACCGGCTTTCCGCGCGGGCGAACTCCTCTAGCTGAGCTGGGCTGTATTCCCGAGTGGTGAAAACGGTCCAGAAAATCGCCGCCGCCAGCGCGATCGCTCCGAGATAGAACGAAAATTTTACGGCGTCGGGGACAACGCCTTCGGGAGCGGTGTTCGCCACGCCAAAAACATTGGTCAGCAAGTAGGGAGCCATCGACGCGAGCAAGGCGCCGGCTCCGATGAATACGCCCTGCATCGCGAAGCCTCGCGTCCGCTGTTCTTTTGGCAACATGTCGCCAACGAATGCGCGAAATGGCTCCATCGCGACGTTAATCGAAGCGTCAAGCAGCCAAAAGGCCAGCACCGCGAACCAAAGAATCGAGGCGTTCGGCAAAAGGACAAGCGCGAGCGCCGTGAGGATGGCGCCTGCGACGAAATACGGCCGGCGTCGGCCGTGACGCGTCCATGTCCGATCGCTGAAATGGCCGATCAAAGGCTGCACCAAAAGCCCGGTCACCGGCCCCGCAATCCAGAGAATCGGGAGCGCCTCGATTGAGGCTCCAAGGGATTGAAAGATGCGGCTCACATTGGCGTTCTGGAGGGCGAAGCCAATCTGAATGCCGAAAAAGCCGAATGAAATATTCCAGATCGACCAAAAGCCTAACCGCGGCTTATCCATGCCTGCCCTCACTTATCCGCGGTTCTGAATGCGACCGCTTTGCCGCAGTCTTTGACTAACAGGCCCGTTCTGTCGACCCTCATCCAATGGTTTTCAGTAAGCGGCTTTCCGGGCCGGGCAAGGTCTTGTGGGTTCGGCAACGGGCGGGGGTTCCGTTTTGCTTCGCTAAGCCCTATTTCAATGAAGTCACTTGGCTAAGCGAAACCAGAACAGGCTGAACACGGAAATGACGACAACGCTCGAAGCGGTAGGCGATTTCGGCATAACGGTTTCCGACCGGGCCGCTGCCCGAATTGGCAAAATCCTCGCCAAGGAACCAGCGGGCAGTATGCTCCGCGTCAGCGTTAATGGCGGGGGATGTTCTGGGTTTCAGTACGAGTTCAATATCGACAGCGACCAACGCGAAGACGACCTTGCAATTCAGAGCGGCGACGTGGTCGTCCTCATCGACCCCACCTCAGCAGACTGCATGCGCGGCTCGGTAATTGACTTTGCGGATGAGCTTATCGGCGCAGCGTTCCGGATTCAGAACCCTCTCGCAACGGCGAGCTGCGGCTGCGGAACCAGCTTTTCCCTCTAGCGAAATCTGCCAGACTGCCGCGGACGCATCGGCCGCGCGCGATAGCAGATGCTGGGAGGATGCAGCATGAGCTTATCAGTTAGCGAAGCCGTTCTCCGGCGTCGATCAATACGGGCATTTCTCGATCGTCCGGTCGACATCGCGATCATTCGATCGCTTTTGCTTGACGCTCGCCGCGCCCCATCGGGCGGCAATTTACAACCGTGGCAAATTCACGTTGTTTCAGGCGCGGCGCGCACCCGACTCATTAATGCGGTTAAAAAAGCAATCTCCGAGAATCCGTTCGCAGATGAAGCGGAGATCGCGATTTATCCAAAGGGTTTGACCGAGCCTTATCGCAGCCGCCGTTTTGCGCTGGGCGAAGCGATGTACGATCTCCTTGGCATTCCACGCGAAGACAAAATGGGTAGACTTGCGTGGCTGGCGCGGAATTTTGAATTCTTTGGCGCGCCTGTCGGCCTGTTCTTTTCGCTTGATCGGCAGTTTGACAAAGGTCAATGGGCCCATCTTGGAATGTTGATGCAAACCATCGCGCTGTTAGCCGAGGAACGTGGCCTTGCTAGCTGCATGCAGGAAGCCTGGGCGACGCGCGCTGCGACCGTTGCGCGGTTTCTCGACCTGCCGACTGATACGCAGTTATATTGCGGTATGGCGCTAGGATACGCCGATCCCGCCGCACCGGTAAATCGCCTTACCTCCGACCGAGCGCCGCTTGAGGAATTTGCCATGTTCATCAACGAGTAGTTGGGTATGCCGGCCTCAATAACAATATCAGCAGAAAAGGAGATGCCAGTACCTATCCGCGCAGCATTCGACGCCGCCTGCGCTCCAGATTTCGTTCGCATATTCCGGCGTGTTGGACCTGTGCCGGGCGTGCGCGCCGTTGCGGGCGAGAGCCTGTCTTGGGCAAAAATAGGACAACAACGTCGCCTTGACCTTGAGGATGGGAATTCGGTTGCGGAAACTCTCGTGGCCTTCGATTCGCCGAATAGTTTTCGGTACAAAATTTCCGGCTTCGGCGGCTTGGCCGGCTCACTCATCAAGGAGGCCGAGGGCGAGTGGACGTTTACGGCTGCCAACGGCGATCATTGCTCCGTGCAATGGCTCTATAAATTCTGGCCCCGCAACGCGATCGCTCGCGGAGTCCTCGGCCCATTTGCGCAGCTGTTCTGGCGAGCCTACATGCGACAGGCGCTAGCGCTTATGGCGCGCGGGTTTGAACAGGGCCCTGTGGCAGATTTAAGCGGATCGAGATGAAGATCGCCACATTCAATGTCAATTCGATCAACGCCCGGTTGCCCGCCGTTCTTGGATGGCTCGACCGCGCATCGCCCGATGTGGCAGTTCTGCAAGAATTGAAATGCGTTGACGAAAAATTCCCCGCTGCTGATATCGAAGAACGCGGCTATAATATCGCGGTACACGGACAAAAGACCTATAACGGCGTAGCGCTGATCTCGAAATATCCTATCGATGACATCCGCAAGGGCTTGCCGGGGGGACATGAGGACGAGCAAGCGCGGTACATCGAGGCAGTTGTGGCATCGCCGGACGGACTGCCAATCCGTATCGGCGGCCTATATGCGCCGAACGGCAACCCGGCGCCCGGCCCGAAATACGATTACAAGCTTGATTGGCTGGCGCGGCTCCATCGCCACGCTAGTAATTTGATGCAGCACGAGGAAGCGTTTGTGATCGCCGGCGATTACAATGTCATCCCTGAAACACGAGATGTGCACGATCCAGCCGCTTGGGGGCGTGATGCCCTCTTTCTACCGGAAAGCCGCGCCGCTTGGCGTCGCCTGTTGAATCTAGGCCTGACCGATGCTCTGCGGGCCATTGACCCGACCGGCGTACGTTACACGTTCTGGGACTATCAGGCTGGCGCATGGGAGAAAGACAACGGCATTCGCATCGACCATTTCCTCCTGTCGCCGCAGGCAGCAGATCGACTTCGCGACGCCGGCGTTAATCGCGCAGAGCGAGGCCGAGAGAAACCATCAGACCATGTGCCGGTCTGGATTGAACTCGCGTGAAGTGGAGCCCCCAACAGGACGCAGCGCTTAAAGCCGTCGCGTCATGGCTAAAGGCTGGAGACCGGCAGGTGTTCCGCCTGTTCGGGTACGCCGGAGCAGGCAAAACAACGCTCGCGCGGCATTTCGCCGAAGCCGCTGGAGGTGAGGTCGCATTCGCGGCTTTCACGGGCAAAGCCGCTCACGTAATGCGCCAGCGCGGATGCGAAGGCGCAACGACAATTCACTCCCTCATCTATCGACCATCGAGCGGCGAGGAAGACGAAGGCGAACTGGTTTTCGCCCTGCGCCGCGACGCGCCCGCCTCAAAGGCTGACCTGATCGTTGTCGACGAATGTTCCATGGTCGATGAAGATCTCGGTCGCGACCTGCTTTCGTTTCGCAAACCGGTTCTCGTTCTTGGCGATCCCGCGCAGCTGCCGCCTGTAAAGGGGGGCGGATTTTTCACAGACGCCGAACCCGATTTCATGCTGACGGAAATTCACCGACAGGCGGCCGATAATCCGATCATTCGGCTTTCAATGGCCGTTCGGGAGGGGAAGCCGCAAACGAGCGATGACGATCGCTGCCGCATCATAGACCGCAGCGAAGTCGACGCGGACGTCATTTTAGGCTCGAGCCAAGTGCTCGTCGGCGTGAACCGAACGCGCAAACGCTTCAACGACCGCATTCGCGACCTTAAAGGACACACAAGCCCAACGCCCGAAGCTGGCGAGAAGCTCGTCTGCCTCCGGAACAACAAACAGAAGGGCCTGCTTAACGGCGGCATCTGGCAAGTTACCCTCGTTAAATCAGCGCGAGGCGACCGCGCCCGAATGGTGGTCGCGCCGGAAGATGGGGGCAAGCAGGTAAGCATCGCAGTACCACAGGCAATGTTCTCGGACAGTGCTGAAGCCGTGCCATGGACGCAAAAGCGTGGTGCGGATGAGTTCGATTTCGGCTACGCGCTCACCGTCCATAAGGCGCAAGGATCGCAATGGGACGACGTCGTGCTTTTTGATGAAAGCTACGCGTTCCGCGAACATCAGCAACGTTGGCTCTACACAGCGGTGACGCGCGCTTCGGAACGACTGACCATCGTTCGTTAGATATTACGCTGATTTATCCGCGCTGCGAACGTGATCGACCCGAAAGGCGCCATCAATCTTCCCGTCGACTGGTCGGACGAGAATATCGATGAGATCGAAGAGCGCATCGAACTCCTTCAATAGGTTTTCAACGCGCTGCGGATTGGCGAGCGGCTTGAACATGGTGCCTATGCTCAGCCCCTCTTTGGCTTCAATTGCAGCGAAAAGCTTTCTGTCGGCGAATGCGGCGCGGAAGTTTTTACCATCGTAAAGCCGTTCAAGCTCGAGAAAACGCTCAAGGACGATCGGGTCTAGCAGCGTGCGCGCTTCCACTTGATCGGTGGACCACGCCTCGAAGCGGCGTTCGAATTCATTCGACGCCATCCCCACGCGACTGAATTCCCGCCCTGGCGAGTCCAGCGCGTTAAATACGCCTAGGTCGCGTTTGACGACCGTCTTGCCTTGGAATTTCGTTGGGTAGTCCACGACGATAAGCTGCCCGGCGAAGACGGTATGATCGCCGCGATTTTTACCCCTTGACCGGCGGGCCATTCGGGCATGGCAAATGGTAAAGCTCCCATTAATGCGTGCGCCAACGATCTCACTTGAAAAATGCGTCTTGTCGGCCTTCGGCGTCAGACCGAGTTCACGCATGACGGCCGCATAGGGTGCTTGCGGGCGATCATTATAGGCAAGACCAAGTCGTTCGCAGATACGCGGCATTAAGGCAGACGCAATTCCCCGACGGGCCCGGCGCACAAGCCAGGCCCCTACCGTGACGCCCACAAACGCCAGACCTTTGGCGACTTCCATGCTGACCGCGCCTAGCGGCGAAGACATCGCCATGACTAAAGCGAGCATACACAGCGACCCCGCGAGCACGCCGCCATTGAACAGGGCGGCGCGCCGCGTCACCTCATGCTGCGCCAGCAAAGGGGCCAATTCCGAGGCGTAGAACGCCTCGAAGCCAGAAAACTCCGGACGCTGAGAGGGTAAAACAGGCGCCATAACGACCGTCTATTCGAAAACGCTTTGGGAATAGCTAACGATTCCTGAAGGCGTAGAAGGCGACCGCGCACGCGGGCGTATATAAGGTACACGCCGAATTAACCGAACCTCCGCAATCATCATGATCGGGATAAACTGCTGAACGGGACAATCCAAGTGCAGGAGCTGATCGCGCCGAAAGGCGCACCCGCCAAAATATCGCCTGGCGCAGCGGAAAGCGCGGAAGATCGCTTCCTGCTGAGGCAGGTCGAAGAGCTGCGCAACCAGCTTCCCCCATTCTACCTCGGCATGGCGATCTGTTCGCTAATCATAGCTGCGATGTTCGTTGAGCGATTACCCGTCAGCGTAATGGTCTTTGAAGGACTTTTCCTGTTGTTCGCCGGGTATCGCGCTATCAAATGGCTGCGCGTCGATCCTGAGTCCGCAACGATGGCAGAATTGCGCGCAGAGGTTCAGCGCACAGATGCGCTGGCTGGCGCTCTGGGCATTTACTGT
>CAZSBU010000008.1:0-17972 GCA_964605055.1 uncultured Caulobacterales bacterium
GCTGGCATGAACCCGATGGACCTGAAGCGCGGCATCGATCTCGCCGTGACGAAAGTAATCGCCGACATCAGGCAACATTCCGTCAAAATCGCCTCCTCTTCTGAAATTGCTCAGGTCGGCACGATCTCAGCCAATGGCGAGAAAGAAATTGGCGACATGATCGCCAAGGCCATGGACAAAGTCGGCAATGAAGGCGTGATCACGGTCGAAGAGGCCAAGACCGCCGAAACCGAACTTGATGTCGTCGAAGGCATGCAGTTCGACCGTGGGTACCTGTCGCCCTACTTTATCACCAACGCCGAGAAAATGATCGTTGAACTGGATGACCCGTTCATCCTGCTGCAGGAGAAAAAACTTTCTGGCCTGCAAACCATGCTGCCGCTGCTCGAGTCGGTCGTTCAGTCCGGCAAGCCGCTGCTGATCATTGCGGAAGACGTTGAAGGCGAAGCGCTGGCGACGCTCGTCGTCAACAAACTGCGCGGCGGCCTCAAAGTTGCCGCCGTGAAAGCGCCGGGCTTTGGCGATCGTCGCAAGGCGATGCTGGAAGACATCGCGGTGCTGACGGGCGGTCAGGTGATCTCCGAAGACCTCGGCATCAAGCTCGAGAACGTCACGCTGAACATGCTTGGCCGCGCCAAGAAAGTGACGATCAACAAGGACGACACCACGGTCATCGACGGCTCTGGCGCCAAGGCGGACATCGAAGCCCGCACCAACCAGATCCGCAAGCAGATAGAAGACACAACGTCGGACTATGACCGTGAAAAGCTGCAAGAACGTCTCGCCAAACTCGCGGGCGGCGTTGCGGTAATCAAGGTTGGCGGCTCGACTGAAGTCGAAGTGAAAGAGCGCAAGGATCGCGTTGATGACGCGCTGAACGCTACCCGCGCAGCGGTGGAAGAAGGCATCGTCCCCGGTGGCGGCGCGGCTCTTCTCTACGCTACGCGCGCGCTCGAAGGTCTGAAAGGCGTCAACGCCGATCAAGACGCGGGCATCGCCATCATCCGCCGTGCGATTCAGTCGCCGATTCGTCAGATCGTGAAGAATGCTGGCGGCGAAGGCTCAATCGTCGTTGGAAAACTGCTCGAACAAAAAGACTACAAGTTCGGCTTCAACGCCCAGACCGATGAATATGTCGACCTGATCAAGGCCGGCATCGTCGATCCGGCGAAAGTCGTGCGCACCGCGCTGCAAGACGCTGCGTCGGTCGCTGGCCTCCTGATCACGACCGAAGCAATGGTCGCCGAAGCGCCGAAAAAAGACTCAGGCCACAGCCATGGCGGCGGCATGGGCGGCGGCGGCATGGGCGGCATGGGCGGCATGGACTTCTAGTCTAAACCCTTCGTCCACGACGTTTCGCGCTATGTATACGGAAAGGGCGGCCCGCGGGCCGCCCTTTTTGCTTTCGAGAAACTTTCTATGCGATGTTCTATTGGCCGCCCGGATCAATAGCCGCCATATGCCTCGTCCTCAGCGGCCCATTCATCCGCCCGCCATTCATCCGAAGCGCGATCCTCCGCGGTCCAATCGTCGGCCGTCCAACCGTCGTTCGTCTCGCGCGACCAGTAGGGATCAACCGCCTCACGCGCGGCGTCCCCCCGGCGCGCCCCTCGTTGCCGGTCGCCGGGCGCGCTCGTGACCGCTACGCGCTCGCTGTAGATCGTCTCGCCCGTGTCCTCGCGGGTCGCCTGAAAGATCACGCCGCCAAGGCCGGCGCGACGGGGGATTCGAACCGTCTCATTCACGACGCCGCGCTCATCCGCGACGACGGTGCGCACGGGCGTCAATCGCTGAAGATTATCGCCCTGATAGATCGTAACCGCCGTGCCGGGCGGCAGATCGCCCCGCCGGACCTCGATCGTCTCGCGCGGACGGGCTCCCGCCGCGCTGACGCCAAGACCGGGCTCAACCGCTCTGCCGCCAGCGCCGGCGACTAGCGATGCCGGGCGCCATTGATAGGGCTTTGGCGCCACGATGTAGCTGCCCCCCTCTGGCAGTTCCCTCCATTGGTCGCCATAGCCATACCACCAGCCAGCCCCGGCGCGGCGCGGCGGCGCGTAACCTTCCCAAGCCGCGCCAGGCGCGTCGTAATATACGGCGGCGACCTGGGCCTGCGGCGCGTAAGCCGGCGCCGGCAGGACGAGTTTTTCGCCTGCCTTCAGGTCGGTCCAGCGCACATCCGGATTCAATTTGGCGACCGCATCGGCGGCGACGTTGAAGCGGTATGCGATAAGATCCAGACTATCGCCCGCGCGGATTGTATAGAGCGTTGTCAGCGCGTCGCCGACATTCAACAGGGCCGTTGGCGCTCCGTTGAACGCGGCGCCCGGCACCTGCAGGATCTGACCCGTTTGAATGTAAGCCCCGCCGACAGCATCAGAATTGTAGCTTGCGAGCTGCGCGAGCGGCACGTCGCACAGGCGCGCCACATCCATCAGCGTTTCGCCGGCAGCCGCCAGAACGTATGGCTCGCACGCTCCGTCGAATTTTTCCGCAAGGGCTGCGTCGTAACGGCGATGGGCCCGGCGCGCGCCGGCGATGCCCTCATAGGCGACCATTTCGAACGCAACGCCATTCGGAGCGAACTGGACCGGGGGAGCGGCGGCGAGCGCCTGTTCGCGGCTGTAAAACTGGTCGGTGCCAGCAAAACCGGCGACCGCGTACCCTCCAAATTCCGTCTCCGGCCCATAACTGGCGCATCCGGCAGCGGCGGCAGCCAGCGCCGCAAAGGTCACCGCCGTCGTCGATTTCCAGAAATTATCGTTAGATTTCATGGAGGTAGGCTCCCCTGAACAATTCCCCTCACTGAGCGCATCGCACAGCGTTAAGCATGATTTAACCATTTTTCCACGGCGCGCGCAGCAAAAACAACATAGTCCGCCCTCGGGCCGGCGCCCGCTTGCGCTTCAGTGCGGCGCAGCGCACGAAAAACGCGGGGCTCGGCGACGTGAGCGGGGCGATATTCCGGGGGATGGCGCGGCGATGTTTGAAGCTTTCTTGAGTCCGTTTGTCGCTTCGCTCGTCACGCTGTTCATTGTGATCGACCCGATATTGATCACGCCGATTTTCGCGGGCCTCACCCAGAGCGATACGCCTCAGCGCCGCCGGCGCATCGCGCTTGAGGCGTCGTTCATCGCCGCTGGCATCCTGACGGTCTTTGGATTGGGCGGTAACGTTATCCTCCATCATCTCGGCATCTCGCTTGAGGCGTTCCGCACCGCCGGCGGGCTCTTGCTGTTCATGATGGGCTACCGGATGTTTTTCGCGCCCGACGGCGAGGTTGCGGCCAAGACGCCCGGCCCCAAGGCCTCGGCGCGTGAGAACATCGCCTTCTTTCCCCTAGCCATACCCATGTTGTCAGGCCCCGGCGCGATCGCGACCATCATGCTTCTGATGGGGCCGGATAAATCACTGGCGGAAAAATCCTCCGCGCTCGTTGCAACCTATATCGTGCTAGCAATTGGTTTCGTCATCATGGCGTTTGCCGGGCGCATTGGCGATGCGCTGGGTCGAACGGGCATGAACGTCATTACGCGCCTTCTCGGCATGCTTTTGATGGCGTTGTCGACGCAATATGTGTTTGACGGGATCCGGGTCGGAGTTCTTGAACGCGCTGCGAACTAAGCTGCGCACAAAACAGGCCGTCGCTCGAACGCAGGCGCTTATCGGCGAATACGCGGCGGGGAGCCGACGGGAACGAACATCAGGAAAACGACAACAAGCCAGCCTATGGCGAACATCGCGTTTGCGGCGACCGCCTGTATCGGCCCGGCCGATCCCGTTTCCCAACTGAGTATCGCCATGGTCGCAGCGCTCGGCGCGCCAGCGGGCAAGGCGGCCAGCGAAGTATGAACGCCCTCTAGGGCGGCCAGTTCCCAGAAATAAAGGCTGAGGAGCGCTCCGTATCCAATCGAATAAATTACGAGGGCGAATAGCTTCAGCAGCAGTCCAGCGCGCCCGAGGAAGAAATAGATGCCCGCCACCAGCCCGAATTCGATCGCGATAATCTGTGTGATGATAAACGAAATGTTGGACCGACCTTCAAGCGCGAGCGATAGAAGTTCACCTTCCGCCATAGCCGTCGCCGCCTCCCTCGCAGAACTTGAACCTCAGCGCACGGACGTCTTCAGCCGCTGCGCGGTCTTTTCGACTTCGCTCATCACTCTGAGTAGATTGCCACCCCATATCTTCTCAATCGACGCCTCGTCATAGCCGCGCCGGACAAGCTCGCGCGTCACGTTGAGCGTGTCGGCTGCGTTCTCCCAGCCGACGATGCCGCCGCCGCCGTCGAAATCCGACGCGACGCCCACATGATCGATCCCGGCGATCTTCACCGCATGGTCAATATGATCAACGAAGTCGGCGACGGTGGCGCGAGGAGCGATTTCCCACCTGCCGTCGAGTCGCTGTTCATATTCGGCGCGCCGCTCGGGCGTCAGCGCCGCCCGCTTTGCGGCCGTTTCCGCCCCGAACTCTTTCTGGAGCGCGTCCACGAACGCCTGCTGCTCGGGCGTGAACGCTTTCACATACGCGCCGAGCGCCACCATCTGCGCGACGCCGCCATTGGCCTTGATCGCCAGAAGCTGTTCGTCGTCGAGATTGCGGGGCGAATCCGCGACCGCCTTGACGCCGGAGTGAGACGCAATGACAGGCGCCGCCGAAAGCTCGGTCGCCTGGATCATCGTCGCGCGGCCCGTATGGCTGACGTCGACCATCACGCCTTCGCGGTTAAGCGCCGCGACCAGCTCGCACCCAAGTGGGGAAAGCCCGCCCCATCGGGACGGCGGGTCGCCCGCCTCAACATTCGGATTGGAGGAATCCCCAAACTGGTTATGCCCGAAATGGGTGATGCCCACATAGCGCACACCGCGCGCCGCCCAGGCGGGTACGTCGTCTACGGCGTTTCCGAGAGGGCTTGCGTTCTCCATACCGATGAACGCAACAAGCCTGCCGGTTTTTGCGATGCGCCGGGCGTCCGCCGCTGTTTTCGCAAGCGCGATTTCCGACGGGTACGCCGCAACGAGCCGTTCGATGGCGGCAATGCGCGTCGACGCGATGCGCTGCGCTTCGGCAAGACCCTCGGGCGTCTCGGGCCCTTGCGGGATGTAGACGATGAAAAACGCGCCATCGAGACCGCCAGCGCGCATTTTAGGCAGATCGACCTGCGCGCTCGTAAATCCGCCCGGATCGACCTCATGGCTGGCATAGGTCAGCGGAATATCGACATGGGTGTCGAGCGTCAGAACGCGCGTATGAATGGCGCGCGCCTTTGCTTCCAGCGCCGGGTCGGCAAGCGGCTGGGCGAGCGCTGATGTCGCCGCGAGCACCGCGGCCGCGCTTGTAAAAATCCTGATCATCTTCGCCCCCCGTCATTCCGCCGGTCTATGAATGACCGCACGCATTGCTCTAGCTGGTCAAGCGGAACCTGCATTTGCCCCGGGTTCGTCGCGCGCCATTCCTCGTTATCGCTGATTGCGCGGGACGCTTCCTTGCCCATCGCCATATCCTTGACCGAAACGCTGTCTTGCACCCGCTCGTCCTCGCCCTGCAGAATGACGACAGGCGCGCCGCGTTTATCCGCGTACTTCATTTGCGCCTTCATGCCGCCGCCGCCGACATAGACCTCAGCGCGCAGTCCCGCCGCGCGCAGGCGCGCCGCCATCGCCTGATAGGCCGCCATCTGATCGCCCTCGAGCGCGAGGATGACAACCGGTCCAGCGCGCTCCAGATCGCCGCGTTGGCGCAGTTCAAGCGCCGCCAACAGGCGTGAAACGCCAATGGAAATTCCTACCGCCGGAACCTCAACGCCTTTAAAGCGCTCGACGAGGCCATCGTAACGTCCGCCGGACGCAATCGATCCAACGCGCAACGGGCGGCCTGCGGGATCGAGCGTGTCGCCCAGCAGTTCCGCCTCAAAGACGGGGCCGGTGTAATATTCGAGGCCGCGAATGACCGACAGATCGATCCGTGCACGCGCCTCGTTCACCCCTTGTGCGGTAAGCTGCCCGGCGATAGCGGCGAGCGTCTCAACCCCCTTTGCGCCAATGGCCGTGCCGCCAATGAGATCGCTGAGGCGGTTGCAAGTCTCCGCGTTCGACTCTGCGGTAGCCGACATAAACGTCATAACGCGAGCAATCGACCCGTCGTCAAGTTTTGCCCCCTCCGTGTAGTCGCCGGACTCGTCCTTGCGTCCTGCGCCTAGCAATCGTTCAACGCCATCCGTTCCAAGACGATCGAGCTTGTCCATTGCGCGCAGAACCTGCAGGCGCTTTTCCGCATCGCGCGTCTCGTCTATGCCGATGGACTCAAGAAGACCCGTCAGCACATTTCGGTCATTCAACCGGATTACGTACTCGTCTGCGCCGAGACCTGCGGCTTCGAGCGCTGCCGCCAGCATGACGACGCATTCCGCGTCCGCATGGGGCGCAGGCGCGCCGACCGTATCGGCGTCGCATTGCGTGAACTGACGAAAGCGACCCGGCCCAGGCTTTTCATTGCGCCACACTGGCCCGACCGCATACCGCCGGAAGGGTTTGGGCAGACCGTCGTAGTTTTCCGCAACAAAGCGCGCGAGCGGCGCCGTCAGGTCATAGCGCAGGCTCATCCACCGCTCGTCGTCATCCTGCAGCGAGAAAACCCCCGCATTCGGACGATCAACGTCGGGCAGGAACTTGCCCAGCGCATCGGTGAATTCAAACGCCGGCGTTTCAAGCGGATCGAAACCAAAGGATTCGTAGACCTTGGTAATCGCCGCCAGCATTTCCCGTTCAAGCGAGACGGCTGGGCCGTAGCGATCCTGGAAACCGCGCGGAAGGCGCGCCTTCGGGCGCGCGTTTTTATCTTTTTTCGTCATCGCCGGGGTTTAGGAGATGCGCGCCCGCCGCGCAATCCGCACGCCCTTTAAGCCGTCCGCTCCGCCAAATTACGGCTTGGCGGGCGGCGGTATTTCATCGACCCGCTCGACGATGACTGTTTCGGACGGAACTTCGGAAGGGAACGAACCGCCGGCGCCTGTCGGGATCGCAGCAATGGCGTCGACCACATCCAGCCCCTCAATCACCTCGCCAAACACGGCGTATCCATAGACCGGGCCGAGATCGGTGACGCGGTGGTTCAGCCGGTCGTTGTCCACAAGATTGATAAACCATTGCGACGAGGCGCTGTTTGGATCGCTGGTGCGGGCCATGGCGAGCGCGCCGCGTTTGTTCGTCAGCCCGTTCTCGCCCTCATAGGGGATGGCGTTCCGCGTTGGGCGCTCAACGAAGGTCCGCGTATAGCCGCCGCCCTGAATGACAAAGCCGGGGACGACGCGGTGGACGATCGTTTTGTCGTAGTGCCCTTTGGTTGCGTATTGCAGGAAATTCTCGACCGTCACGGGCGCCTTGTCCGGATAAAGCGCCACGGTTATGTCGCCTTTCGAAGTGACGATCTTGGCGTATTTCGCCGCTTCTTCCGCCAAGACCGATCCAGTTGAGACGCCTAGCGCGGCCAGCGCGCCGACAACCATCCGTATCATGATTTTCTCCCATTCACCCCAAACCCGCCGCATTTAGCGCCGCCCGCTTTCATTCCTGCGACCGCACTCTGTTGATATGCCCGATCAGGGCGTTTGTCGAACCATCGTGCCCTGTTGCGGCGGGGCGGCTTTCGCCAAGGCGCGCAATTTCAGGCAGGATGCGTCGCGCCAGCGCCTTCCCAAGTTCGACGCCCCATTGATCGAATGAATTGACGCCCCAGATAACCCCCTGACAGAAAATCTTGTGCTCATAGAGCGCAATGAGCGCGCCGAGCGCTTCCGGCGTCAACGCATCGACAACGATCGAATTGGTCGGACGGTCGCCCGGAAACACCTTGTGCGGCGCGAGAGCTTCGATCTGCGCGGTGGATTTGCCCTCCGCAGCCATTTCAGCCCTTGCTTCATCTATCGTCCGCCCCAGCATCAACGCTTCCGTTTGCGCCAGAAAGTTGGCGATCAGCTTTTCATGATGATCGCCTAGCGGGGCGTGCGTCTTTGCGGCCAGGAGGAAGTCGGACGAGATAACATCCGTTCCCTGGTGGATAAGCTGATAGAAGGCGTGCTGGCCGTTCGTGCCGGGCTCGCCGAATATGACGGGGCCCGTGGGATAGAGCGCGGGCGACCCGTCAAGCCGGACGCTTTTGCCGTTTGACTCCATATCCGCCTGCTGAAGATAGGCAGGCAGACGATGGAGCCGCTGGTCATAGGGAAGCACGGCGTGGGCGGCCGCGCCAATGAAGTTCCGGTTCCATACGCCAACGAGCGCGAGCAAGGCAGGCATGTTCGCCTCGACGGGCGCGCTGAGAAAATGCGCATCCATTGCGGCCGCGCCGCGCAGGAAGCGTTCGAAAACCGGATAGCCGGTCTGCAGGGCGATCGATAGGCCTATGGCCGACCATAAGGAATATCGTCCGCCCACCCAGTCCCAGAAACCGAAAACGTTCTCGGGCGCAACGCCGAAAGCCGTCGCCGCGGCGATGTTGGTCGAAAGGGCGAAGAAGTGCCGCGCCATGTCGGCCGAGCCTGCGCCGGCCGCGAGCATCCAGTCGCGAGCGCTACGCGCATTCGTCATCGTTTCTTCGGTCGTGAACGTCTTTGACGCGACAAGAAAAAGCGTGCGGCGCGGATCGAGCCCTTCGAGCGTTGCGCTCAAATGCTGTCCGTCAACGTTCGAGACGAAATAGGCGCGGCGCCCCGGCGCCCAATAGGGACGAAGCGCCTCGACGGCCATGAGCGGCCCGAGGTCAGAACCGCCAATGCCGATATTGACGATCGCCTCAATGCGCTCGCCTGAGAAGCCGCGCAATTCGCCCGCATCCATGCGGGCGCAGACCGCTTCCATGCGGCGGCGCTCGGCGTCGACGATGGGCCCGACCGGCGCGCCGTCAACCGAAAAACCGGTTTGTCCGAAATCGCGCAGCGCCATATGCAACACCGCGCGGCCTTCCGTGGCGTTGATCTTGTCGCCAGCGGCCATGCGAGCGATTGCGCCCTTAAGGTCGGCGGCGGCCGCCAGGTCGAGCAGTGCGGTCATTGCCGCGGCGTCAATCTTGTTCTTCGAATAGTCGAGATAAACGCCCGCCGCCTCCAGAGAGAACCGACGGGCGCGTGTCTGGTCCGCAGCGAACAAGTCGCGCATGCGCACGGCGCGCAGCGCTTTGGCCCTGAGCGCGAGCTCGCGCCACGCGGGCGTCGTTTCTATTCCGCTGGCCTTGGTTGGCATGACGACGTCTTCCCCCTATGCGCCGCCGCAAGGGCGGGGCGTTCGAGCAAACATTTTAGCGATTGCGGTCAGCGGTCGTTAAGCAAAGTGCGGCTAAAGAATATTTCATGAAATTCTCTCCACGCCGGTTTTTTCTCAACGCATCGCTCCATCTCATAGCGATAGCGGCCGTCACCGTTATTTTTGGAGCAGCCGCACTGAAGGACGATGCGCGCGCAGTGGCGGCTCGAGACCAGGGGCCCGCCATCGCTGCGCTCGACGCGGGGCGCTAACGCCCCAGCGCCCGTCACGACCTTAAGAAGGGTATTTTACCGAGCACCCGTAGGGCTTGGTGCGCTTCTCGGCGACTTCCTCGCCTGCTACCACGCTCGCGAAAGCAGCCTTCAGATAATTGGTCGCCCCATTGAGGGATTTCGCATCGGCGGAAGGTTTGTCATCAATCGCCCCGTCATAGCGAAGAACGCCCTCGGCATCGATCACCACCATCTGCGGCGTCGTTTTCGCCTCATAGGCGCGCCCGACCACGCCCTCCTCATCGAGCAGGACAAAGCTCGGCGCTGCGTCGCGCGTGCGGGTCAACTCGTCAGCACGCGCGCCGTCGGCATGACCCTGCTTGCCGGGCGCCGAAGAAATGATCGACAGCCACACCCCGCCCTGATCGCGCACCTCGCGCTGGAGGGCCTGCATGTTGCCGGCGTTGTAATGCTTCTGAACAAACGGACAACCGTCGTTCGTCCATTCGAGAACGACCGTCTTGCCGCGGAACTGTTCCAGCGAAACCGTTTCGCCATTGCTTGCGACGACGCTGAACGCTGGCGCCGGGGCGTCGATGGCGGGAGCGGCGGCCAGCGCGGATGCGCCAAGCGCGGCGACGGACGTCGTTGCGGCGAACAGGTAAAGGGCGGCCCGGCGACTTAATTGAGTGATCTGCATGTTTTTTTCCTTCCTTAATCAGCGTCGGTTTCGGGCAGGCGACTAGCCTCCAAGCGCGTTGATCAGCGCGCGCTCCGTAAGCGGCAGGTCAAATATGACCGGCGCGCCGTTTGGCGGATAATAAACATATAGCGGCACGCCGTTCGCGCCAAATGACTCGAGAGCGGCGGTTATTTCAGGATCCCGGCGGGTCCAGTCGGCCGCCATCAAGGTCGCGCCGCTGCGCCGGAACGCCTCGGCGATCGACGGGCGCGACAGTACGGTCAATTTGGTTACCTGACAGGTCACGCACCACGCTGCCGTGAAGTCGACGAAAACCCCCACCCCTTCCGCACGCTGACGGGCGATCTCCGCCTGATCGTAAGGCAAAGCGGCGATCGCGCCATAAGCGCCGGTTTCCGCCGCCTCGGCTTCAGGCGCGAGCCGCAAGCCAAAGGTTGGCGCAATCGCGGCAATCAGCGCCGCCACTGCAAGACTCTGCGCAACGCGCCGGCCTCGCGCGCTCGTCTTGGCGAGTTCAAAAAGCCAGGCCGCCGCGCCGAGCATGACAAGGCCTGCGAAGGCGCGCGCGAGCCCGGTTGATCCGCTTTGCGCCGCCAGCACCCAGAGGAAGTAGGCGGCCGCGGCGAAGACCGGAAATGACAGCGCCTGTTTGAAGGTTTTCATCCAAGGGCCGGGACGGGGCAGCGCGCGCGCGAGTTGCGGCGACCACGATAATGCGAGGTAAGGCGCAGCAAGCCCGAGACCCATGGCGAGAAAGATCGCGAGCCCGGCGGCGGGCGGCAACATGATCGCCGCGCCCATGGGAGCGCTCAAAAGAGGGCCGATGCACGGGGCCGCAACCGCCACCGCCAGAGCGCCGGTGAAAAACGCGCCCGCATCGCCTTCGCGCCGCGCAGCCGCGGCGCCAACATTCTGCAGACTTTCGCCTACCGTGAATACGCCCGCCAGATTAAGCCCAACGAGGAAAAGAACGTAGGCGGAGAGAAGCACCACGATCGGCGACTGCAAGTGAAAACCCCAACCCACCTGTTCGCCGCCCGCGCGCAAGGCGAGCAGAGCGCCGCCGAGCAGCAAAAACGTCACAACGACTCCTGCCGTGTAGACGACGCCATGACGCATGATCGTCGATCGATCGGAGGCGGACGATTTCACGAAGGACGCCGCCTTGATGAACAATATCGGGAAGACGCACGGCATGAGGTTCAACAGCGCCCCGCCGAGAAACGCGGCGGTGAAAAGCCAGGCAAGGCGGGCAGGACCAATCGATCCATCCCCGGGCGGTCCCTGAACCGAAGACTGACCCGCACGATTTTCCGCGAACGTTGGCGCCAGGGCGTCCGGCGGTGCGCGCTCGCGCGGTGCGGTGAGTTCAAACCCTTGGCGGGCCCCGGCCCTGTCCGTGATCACCACGACGCCGGCCGCCGGCCCAGACGCTTCGGCGTCAAACGCAAAGCCCGGCGTCAGGCGAAGAGCAAAGCCTCCGTCGGCCAGTTGAATGGGCTGGGCGGCGGCCGGTTCGATGAGGCCTTCTTCCTCGGGGAAGAAAAACGCGTCTTGAACATTGCTGACGCTATCGCCGGCAAGGCGGGCGGAGAGCAGCAAGGCATCGCCGTAAACCGTCAACGTCGCCGCCCCTTCAAGCGGCGGCGAAGCGAAGGGTTTTGGGGCGGCGGCGCGCGCGGCGGAAAATACGGCCGCGTTCTGCGGGTTGATCTCCGCAGCGGCGCTGACGGGCAGCGTCAGTCGGAACGTGGCGGATTCAGGGATACAGACTTCCTCACATATGAGCCAAGTCGCATCAACGCCGATATCGACAGACTCGCCGGCGCTCGCCGGCGCCGTGATGGGGATAAGGAAAACTGGCGCGCCATGGTGTCCGAAATTTGCCAGCGGTCCGACGGGAATACGCTCCGGCGTCGGATAAACCACCGACCCTGCGACGTATCCCTCAGGCAGGCGCCAATTCAGCTCAAGCGGCAGACCGCTGTCGCCGGGGTTTTTCCAATAAACATGCCATCCATCGCGAAGCTGCTGGTCGAGGGCGACCCACATGGTTTCGCCGGGCGCAAACGCAGTCTTTTCCGCAATCAGCCGGGTCGTCGCGTTGCCAGTTTCTACGGTGTCCGCTTCTCGCGCGATCGCTGCGCCGGCGAGCGTCGCCAGAGCGACCGACCAGGCGGCCGTCAGCAAAGAGCGCAGAACGATTGCAAGCCGGTTCACGCGATGCGACCTCGCTAATGTGCGCGCGGCGTTCACTCGATCGGTCAACGGGAATTCGCCTCGCCGATCAGGAAAGGACCCGCGGTTCGAGCGCCGTCGCGTCAGACAGATTATAGCGCTTGACCCGGCGCAACATCATGGAGCGCCAGTTCCCCAGCGACATCAACTGCGCATAAAGCAGCGGCAAGACGCCAAGTTTACGCAATTGCAGGAATTGTTCGTCGGTAAGCGAGTTCATTTTCTGCTCGTCGACGCCAAAATATTGCGCAAAGGGTTTGGGGCTCGGCGCGCCGGCTGGCGTAAACTCCGCTGTTTGCCCTGCGATGAGGTCGAACTTCACGATCTCGCGCATCACGTTCTCGGTGAGCCGGCGATCTTCTTCGTAGGTGCGGCTAAACTCGAGGGCCTGCTGGGTGAAGGTGGAGGGCCCGGTTCCGTCGAACAACATGCGTTCAACATTTGGCTTCAACCCGTCGAACGCGGTGTCGAGGACCAGAGCCATCCGCTCGCCGCCTGTTTCCGCCGCGAGCGCGAAGGGGTACCGGCGAACATACCCCGGTACATAAGTGTGATCTTCCCATTCGCCCGCCTCGTCCACCATCAGGTTGACGTCATCGATCAGCCCGACGATGGCGAACGGTGTCGGATCTTCCTTAGAGTTGAAAACGACCGGATAGTCCCGCATCGCGGCCGTCACTTCGCTGATCGTGAGCGGAATGGCGCGCGCTTTGGCGCAGAACCCAAACGGGCGGGCGGGACGCTCAATACCCAATTTACCGTGCCGTTCGACGGTCAGCAATTCGGGCCGCTCAAAGAGGAACATCTGGCCGGAGACTTCATTCATATTCGGTGTCTGGCTCATGGCCGACCTTTCTCTTTCTCGCTGCAGCGTTCCTGGAAAACCAACCTGTCGACGCGGACGCCAACTGTGAGCGCGTCCCTTAGCAAAAAGGCCTGCGCCGTCCAAGTCACCCTGTTGCAGCGAGTCGCAGCTTAATCAGCTGCGATGAAGGCGGCCGCCGCGTCGGGGGCTTCCATAGGCAGGAGATGGCTTGCGCCGTCCAAGATCTCAACCCGCGCGCCGAGCCGGCGAAGTCGCGCGGACGCATCGAGGAAAAGTGTCGACGTGGGATGGTTGGCGCCAAGGATTGCAACCGGGGCGGGCGCTCGCCGAACTGCCCGCCAGAAATCATGCCTCTGGGCCGCAAAGTTCGCTGCCTCCCACGCAGGAGCGCAGGAGAGCCGCACGCCGCCTTCGCCGTCGACAAGCCCATCAAACAGATAGTCTTCAAGAACCCCGGCAGCCCAGGTTCCGAACAACGGTTTTCCGCGATACGAGGCGAGCGCCTCGTCGCGGCTTGGCCAGCGATCCCGACGACGCTTTGCTGCGGCGACAAGTGGCGTTGCGCCCGCGAGCGCTGGCCAGAATGGCGTGTAGGCGAGCAGTCCGGAGAGCCTTGGCGTCGCAACCGGCTCGATAAGCCGTATAGCTGCAATGTCGCGCCGTCCCGCCGCGGCCAAAGTGGACGCAACCGCGCCCATGCTGTGGCCGGCTAGCCGCCAGGGACCAGCGGCCCCCAGAGCCGAAGGCGCTGCGTCGAGCAACGCTATAATATCGGCGGCGTGGACGACCCAGCTTTCAAACCGCTGTGGGTCGGCGGGCAAGGTAGAGCGCCCATGACCGCGCAGGTCGAGTGCAAAAACGTCAAAATCCGCGGCGAGCCTCGCCAGAACGCGCCGGTAAGTCGACGCGCAAAACCCGTTTGCGTGGCAGAACAGGAGCGGCGAAGCGCCAGGCTTCGCAAAGCGGATCCCCGCAACCGCCCCATCCCCGAGGTCGATTGTAAAACGCATCGGATCAGGGCTTGCGACGTCGCCGTCGCGCTGCGGGCTTCTTTGTGCGGAGACGGCGTCCATGCCTTTCAACTCTGCGACGGAGCGCCCGGCGTCAAGCGGCGTTACGTCACGCGAGGCGCAAGGGGCGGCGCATTTTGCGCAAGGCGATAAAGCGTTTGGAGATGCAGCGCATCGGCGCCCGCCCGATGCTGACGGGGGGCGAGCGCGTCGGCGCGAACAAAAAGCTCCTCGCGGGGATCTGCGTCGAGCGGCGGCATCAGAAGGCTGAAGTCCAACAGTTTGAACGGCGGCTTTTCATCGATCGCGGCGTAAAGCCGACCGAGCCAGAAACCATCCCAATCCGGAGCGTCTGAGAAAACTTCATAAGCTGAAAGAGCCGCTGTCAGACGCTTGCAGACGACCTCAACCGGCAGAGCGAAATCGTCCTGTTCAAGCGATTGGCGGGAAATGCCGTGTAAGGCTTCGGCGGCCGGATCCCAGCCCGAATCGGGCCAATGGTCGACGGGGCGAATAAGGGCAGACTGAGCCGCGCCGTCCGGCAGCGCCCAGCCGACTTCTATCGGCCAGGATTGAAATCCAAGGCCGGACGCTTCGAAGTCTATAAAAGCGGGCAGACGGTGCCCGATGGACGCAACTTTGCTCAGATGCCTCACTCCCAAATGCGTCCCGATCTTGCCGCCGGGATCGCGCCGAGCCTGTCGCCCGGAATGCTCAACATGTGATGACCGTGACGTCGCCGCAAAACCCCTAAAGCAGCTGCAATTAAGGTTCCTCCGACCAACCGTTTGGACAGGGATTTAGCGCATCGTGACTCGTTTGAATGGCGATCAGGGCTTTGGCCGAAATACGCCCGTCAGGGGATCGCGCTCATAATCGAGCAAATCCCCGGATTTTGCACCGTTATCGCCGCGCGCCGCCTCATGCAGGATATTTTGTAGTTCGCGACGAGCTCGCCGGGCCAGCTTAACAAGAGCCAGAGCGCCGCTGACTGCTACAACGCCGAGAACTACGCCGGTGACCGTCTCCATGTCCTGTAGTCCTTTCCACTGCTCCGATGCCGCCTGGGGCAGATCACCCGAGGAAGCGCCTTAAAGTCCAAACCGGCTCCAGATCGCCCGAGCCTCAATGGCCGCGAGCGCGTCGTCGAGATCAAACGCCGCGAGCGACGCCTGCCCGACCATGCTTTCCCGCTCGCGGGGTACCCAGGTCGTTTCGGCGCCAAACAGTCGCCACGCGCCTACCGTTCTCGGTCTTAACTTACGAAGCCTAACATTATTTCCGTAACGGGCGCGCATGAAATCGGCGAGATGACCGATTCCGTCGATCAGCCCCAGTTCCTGCGCGCGCCGGCCCGTCCAGAAGGCGCCGGAGAATATATCAGGCTCGTCTTTTAGGTTCTGACGGCGCCGATCCTTAACCAAACCGGCAAACTCGAGATGCATCGCTTCAAGAACCTCGCCGAGCCGTTGCACGTCTTCGGCCTTTTCCGGCAGGAAAGGATCGAGCTGGCTTTTGGCTCCGCCCGCCGTATGAACCCGCCGCTCCACACCGATCCGTGAAATCGCCTCTGAAAGTCCAAATCCGGCGGAAATAACGCCAATCGATCCGACGATCGACGACGCATCAGCATAGATTTCGTCTGCAGCTGTCGCGAGCATGTAGCCGCCAGACGCGCCCACATCTTCGATAAAGGCGAACACGGGCTTTTGAGACTTTTCCGCGGCCTGCCGGATCGCGGCGTGGATGAGGCGTGACTGAACGGGCGATCCACCCGGAGAATTAATGGCGAGCGCGACGGCGGCGACCTTGCGCGACTTGAAGGCCGCCTCGATAGGCCCTTCCAGCGATGCAAGGTTGAGGCTGCGGCGACCGCGCGCCGCTGCAATTACGCCAGCCATCTCAATCACGACGATTAGAGGTCGCGGTTTTCTGAAAAACGGAAAGCGTATGGCCGACGCGTGCAATTGCCGATCCGTTTGTCCTTGCGGAATTGATGAAGGTTGTTCCATCGGCAGAAAATAGCGCCGTGCGCGGGGCGTTCAATCGACATCCATCTCGCGCGGCGATAAGCCCGCACTGCTCCAATCAGCCGCAAGGGCGCGCCTTGACCCGACTGGCGCCTATCCCCAATGTGGATGATGTCATCAGCGGCGCGAGGCCCTTGTGGAATTAGCGATTTCAATCGGGCCCGGCGGCGCTTCGGAAGGCGCAGCGTTCGCCCGCGCCGTTTCCCGTATCCAAGCGTTGTCGTCAGACGACCTCAATCAAGTCAACGCAGAAATCGAAACTTCCCTTCGATCTCATGTTGCAATGATACCGACGCTCGCGGGACACCTCATCAACGCAGGGGGAAAACGCTTGCGCCCTCTACTGACGCTGACGGCAGCCAAAGTTTTCAGCTACACGGGCCGCGATCACGTTCGCCTCGCCGCTGCGGTTGAGTTAATTCACGGCGCAACGCTTCTGCATGACGACGTCGTCGATGGATCAGCGCTGCGTCGCGGGGCGCGGACGGCAAATGTCATCTGGGGCAATAAGGAGAGCGTTCTCGTCGGCGACTATATTTTCTCTCGCGCCTTCGAATTGATGGTTGCCGTCGGCGACCTGCGCGTCCTGCGAATCCTCTCCAACGCGTCGGGCGTCATCGCCGAGGGCGAGGTGCTGCAACTCGCCACGCAGAAAAACATGAGCGCGACATTCGACATGTATCTCGCAGTCGTCGAATCAAAAACAGCCGCGCTGTTTGCCGCAGCCGCACAGGCTGGCGCGGTGGTTGCGCGCGCCGATGACGCCGCAATTGAAGCGCTGCGCAGTTTTGGGCGCAATCTCGGGATCGCCTATCAACTGATCGACGACGCCCTCGACTATGCGGGGCGCGAGGCAAAACTTGGAAAAGAGATCGGCGACGACTTCCGCGAGGGAAAGATGACGCTGCCGGTCGTTTACGCCATTGGCCGGGCGAACGATCGCGAGCTGTCATTCTGGAGGCGGACGATCAGCGGAGCCCGCCAGACGCCGGAGGATTTCGCGGAAGCCCAGAGAATACTTACCGCGAATAACGCGATTGCGGACACGCTCGCCTGTGCTCGCCGATATGCGGCGCGCGCGCTTGATGATCTCAAGCGACTGCCCCCAAGCGTTCACCTTGAAGCGCTGGCCGACCTCGCCGCCGCCTCAGTCGCGCGCGCCAGCTGACGTATCCCCGCGATTTTTCAAGACGATAAACGCCGGCGCTGCAAAGCAAACAAGCAGCGCAGCGACTGGAAACCACTGGTCTTGCGGCTGAAGGAGCACCGTCAACGTGGCGACGGCAGTCGAAAAAACGGTCAGCCCAAAGTAAAGCGCCGTCACCGTCGTGTGGCGGAGACCGCCATGAGCGAGGCGCTGATAGATGTGCTCTCGATGGGCGGAAAAGATGTTCTGCCTGCGTCTCATGCGATCGATGAGCGTGAATCCAACATCGAAAAGGAACGGAGCAAAAGCAACCGGTGCGAAGTAAATACTGACGCCACCGCCGGACCCGTTGGCAATCATGACCGCCAACGCGCCAATCAGAAAGCCGACAAACTGGCTTCCTGAGTCGCCCATAAAGAGCCGACCGGTGCGCATATTGACGGGAACAAAGCCCGCGAGCGCCGCTGCAAGCAAGGCGCTCAGTGCGGCGATGGCGGCGAGCCCCGACAGCCCCGCTGCGACCGCCATTGCCGCCAAGACCGCCAT
>CAZSBU010000008.1:17982-26810 GCA_964605055.1 uncultured Caulobacterales bacterium
CAACTCGCCGCAATCCCGTTCAAGCCATCCATGAAGTTGTATGCGTTCATAAACGCGACGATCCAAAACATGGTCAAAGCGACGGCGTAGGGCCCAGTGTCGACCAATCCGACGAAAGGCGCCGGCGTCGACTGCAGCGGGCCCGCCAGCCATGTGAACAGCGCTGCGGCTGCGACCTGCGCGCTGAGCTTAACGCTGGCGCGCTGGGCCTTTCTGTCGTCAACAAGACCCGCTGCGAAGGCGAGCGCCGCGCCGCCTGCCAAGCCGACAAGGCCCCGATCGATCTCGAATGGCGCGCCCGACTTCACTATCATCAGAGCAACGAAGGCGAGAACGCCAGCCGCCCAGCTGACGCAGATGGCGATGCCGCCTGCGCGCGAAGCCGGACCGGAATGACTAGAGCGTTCGTTTGGCGCATCGACGAGCACATTAATCCGTAAAAGGAATAAACTTATCGCGAAACAGACGAGCGCTGATAGCGCCGATAGGCTTGCTATCAGCAGGTAACTCGCCAAATCGGCGTTTGCTGTCACGTCTTCCCCCGAAACGTCGTTCAGCCGAATGCGAAGGAACGGTCCGATGGTCGGGCAATCGCAGCGGACATCGCCCACCAACCTTCCGCCCGGGCCCGGCGCTCGGCCCGAACCGCCGCCGCAAGCGAGGTAAACAATCCAAACGCTGTTGCCCCGCTGCCCGACATGCGCGCCGCGATTGCGCCTGGCGCATCCGAGAGTTCTCGTCGCACGCGGTCGATGAGGGGCTCGCGCGCGATGGCGACGGATTGCAGATCGTTGCGTGTTGCCGAGAATAATTTTTTTACGCCATCGTAACCGCGCAAATTGGTGAAATCGGGAATCAACGGCGACGGCGGGGCCGGGTTGGCGCGGTCAAACGCACGGAACACCGGTCCCGTTGGCATGGGAACAAGCGGGTTCACAAGACAGGCCCAGAGCGGCGGCAGCGTTGGCCCTCGCGAGAGTCGCTCACCAGCGCCGGAGACAACGATCGGCGCGCGATCAATACAGGCAGGGACATCAGCACCCAAGGCGAAGCCGATCCTCGCCAACGATGCGCCAGAAAGGTCAAGCGCCCACAACCTCACCAAGGCGCGCAACGCCGCGGCGGCGTCCGCCGAACCGCCGCCAACGCCAGAAGCAATCGGCAGGTTTTTCTCAAGGATAATGCGCGCCCCGTATGTCGTCCCGGTTGCGGCGCGCAGCGCGACGGCCGCGCGCCAGACAAGATTGAGATGGGTTGGCTCGCCGGCGAGTTCTGTCGAAAACGGGCCTTCGATTTCAAGCGAAAGGTCTTGCGCTGGTGCGGCCCGCACCACGTCGCCCCTCTCCGTGAAGACGAAAATGCTCGTCAGTTCGTGCAGCCGGTCCGGGCGAAGACCTCCAACATGAAGAAACAGATTGATCTTCGCCGGCGCCGCTTCAACGATCACGGCGCATCCGCCTTTGCGTCCAGACCACGTTCGATCTTCCGTAAGAGAGCAGTTCTTACCTTTTCCGACGGATCGAGTTCAAGCGCGCGCCGCCATTCGTAGCCCGCCTCGAGCGTGCGTCCGACCCGCCAATAGGCGTCGCCGAGATGATCTGTGATCGTCGGGTCCCCGGGCTCCAGCGTCGCAGCGCGCTCAAGATGCGGGATTGCCTTTTCGTAGTCGCCGCGCTGGTAGTGCGCCCAGCCGAGACTGTCGATGATCGCGCCCGATGACGGCTCAAGCGCAACGGCTTTCTCGATTAACGCGAACGCCTCATCGAGATTTTCGCCTCGCTCCGCCCAACTGTAGCCAAGATAGTTCAGCGCGATCGGCTGTTCCGGTGCGATTTCAACTGCGCGCTTGAGATCGGCCTCCGCCTCTGGCCATTGCCCGAGTTCGAGGAGCGACGCAGCGCGGGCAATGAAATACCGCCACGTGTCATCAGGGGCTTCATCGCCGAGGCGTTCTATTGCGCTCGTGGCGGCTTCGGCCGCCTCGTCGTGGCGATTGTCATTGGCGAGAACGCCAGCGAGCGTCAGGCGCGCTTCGAGCGATGTCGCGTCTACGCGGATGGCGCGATTGAGCACGCGCTCAGCCCCGGCCACCTCGCCAGCCCTCGCAAGGCCCGCCGCGATTTCAATCTGGGCCTGCTCAAAATGCGGCGACTTCGATGGGATCGCCGAGAGAATTTCGGCCGCACGCGGATAATCGCCGTATACGTTGAAGATGGAGCTTGCAAGGCGGCGCGCCTCGACAAGGTCCGGATCAAGATAGATCGCCAACTGGGCCAGCGCGAGCGGTAGATTATAGCGCGGATCGCTGACCCGGAACCCTGCGTCAGCCGCGCGCTGGCGCTGGCCGATCGTTTGTTCGAGCACAGCCCCGGCGAACGAATAAAGGGCGATCGCGACGCCTTCATTTGGCTTCACCGACCGGAATGCAGCGTTCCGTCGCTTTTTCGTCAGGCGTTCGAGGCCGGCCTCCGCAAGCCGGCGCGTTGGGCCGGGCTCCGCCAGCAGCAGAGTGTAATAATCCCGCGCTGCGTCGACATCGCCTGCGCGCTCCAGAAAGGCGCCATAGGCGGCGCGGCCAACAGGGCCGCCAAAACTAAAGACCGAGAGTTGGTGCGCCACGCGCGCGGCATCGATATCGCCCGCCATCTCGGCGAGGAGCGCACGGTGGGTTGCGTCGAATCCCTTGAAAAGATCATCCCCGCCCTGTTCCAGCATCGCGAGAGCGGAGGCTGGACCCGCAATCCCGCTTTCGATCCAGACTTCGGCAAGGTGCGACATCGAATTGAGCAGCGGATCGCGGAAGTCGCGCGTAAGTTCCGCCCGCGCCTCCAAAAGGCGTCCTTTCTTTATCGCAATCGCCGCCAGCGTGATCTGAGATAGCCCGTCGGGCGCGCCTTCGGTCGCGGAGAGGTCGCGAGCGAACGGCGCGGCAGCCTCGATCGAGCCTGAGGCTAAATTGTAGAATAAAGCATCACGGGCCACGCTCGCCTGTCCGGGCGATGCTTCCGCCGCCGAACCAAACGCTGTCGCCGCTTCGCCCACCGCATTCTGGCCGGCCGCAAAGCGGCCGCTCAGGTAGTTCGCAGTGACCGCGCTCCGGGCGGGCCCGGATACGCATCCAGCGAGCGCCGCAGCGATTGCGAGCAACCCGGCTAAGCGGCGATACGATGGTGAATTAAACAAAAGACCGATCCTCACATATTCGGATAGTTCGGGCCGCCGCCGCCTTCTGGCGTGACCCATTCTATATTCTGCGACGGATCCTTAATATCGCATGTTTTGCAGTGCACACAGTTTTGCGCGTTGATCTGGAATCTCGCCCCCTCGCCCCCCTCCGCGACCAGCACTTCATAAACGCCGGCCGGGCAGTACCGTTGCGCGGGCTCAGCGTAGACCGGCAGATTGATTGAGATTGGCACTGACGGATCTTTCAATACGAGGTGGGAAGGCTGATCTTCCTCGTGATTTGTTGCCGAAAACGCCAGATTGGTCAGGCGGTCGAACGTCAGAACGCCATCAGCCTTTGGATAGTCGATGCGCGGATGCTTGTCGGCAGGCTCGGTTGACTGCGCGTCATTCTTGCCGTGCTTCAGCGTGCCAAAGAACGACAAGCCTGGCGCGATGGTGTTCGTCCACAAATCAACGCCGGCGAGCGCGATGCCGCCAAGTATCGTCCCATGGTTTGACCAGAGGGGCTTGGCATTGCGCACTTCGTAAAGCTCTCGGCGTACGGAGGATTGCTCATAGCGGGCCTCGTAGTCCGAGAGCTCATCGCCCTCCCGGCCTTCTTGGATAGCTTCAAATGCGGCGTCAGCCGCCATGATGCCGGTCAGCATGGCGTTATGATTGCCCTTGATCCGCGGCACGTTCACGAAGCCCGCTGCGCAGCCGACAAGCGCGCCGCCGGGGAATGTTAGTTTTGGAACGGATTGAAATCCGCCCTCCGTAATGGCGCGGGAGCCGTAAGCAATTCGCTTGCCGCCAGCGAGCAGCTCAGCGATCTCGGGGTGCTGCTTGAATCGCTGGAATTCTCCATACGGATAAAGATGAGGGTTTTTATAATTCAAATGAACGACAAACCCGAGCGCTATCGTGTTGTCGGAATAGTGATAGAGGAACGATCCGCCGCCGGTCGCATTGTCGAGGGGCCAACCAAAGGTGTGCTGCACGTGACCGGGCCGGCTCTTTTCTGGTTGGATTTCCCACAGCTCTTTAAGGCCTATGCCGTATTTCTGCGGATCGCGACCCTCGTCGAGCTTGAAGCCGGATATCAGCTTCTTTGCGAGCGAGCCCCGCGCGCCCTCAGCAATCAGCACGTATTTTCCGGTGAGTTCCATCCCGGGAAAATAATTCTCCGTTGGCTTCCCTTCCCTGCCAACGCCAACGACGCCGACGACGACCCCCTTGACTGACCCATCCTCGCGATAAAGCAGGCTAGACGCAGACATGCCGGGATAGATCTCAACACCTAACGCCTCCGCTTGTCCCGCCAACCAACGGCAGACATTGCCCATGGAAACGATATAGTTGCCATGGTTCTTGACCATTGGCGGCATGAGGAACACCGGAAGGGGCAAGCCGCCGGCTGGGCCATAGAATTTAATTGACTCCGAGCGCACGGGCGTCTCAAGCGGCGCGCCTCTCTCCTTCCAGTCGGGAAACAGCTCGTTTAACCCCACCGGGTCCAGCACTGCTCCCGAGAGAATGTGCGCGCCGACCTCAGAGCCTTTTTCAATGACGACGACGTTGATGTCAGCGCCTGTCTGGGCTGCGCGCTGCTTAAGCCGGATCGCCGCTGAAAGTCCTGCCGACCCCGCGCCAACGATCACGACGTCAAATTCCATACGTTCACGTTCAGGCGCGTCTTCGAACATCTCAGGCTTCCTCCATCAAGGCTGGGTCGTTTATCAAAGCGGTCGCCGCACCGCCGCCGGGTGAGCTTTCTGGCAAAATCCATCAGCAAAAGCCATCAGGCTCGGCGTCGCGCCCTCACAATCGCCGCGCCAGAGCTGGGCCAAAAGACGCGGGTTCGGGCAGTTGAACGGTAGAGTAAACCGATGGGATTTGCTTGCGGCGGGGCGTGGGCGCCTTTAGTTCTCAAGGGATGGAACTAATCGCCTCTACTGCGGGGCTGCGCGCTTTTCTTAAATGGCATACTGAGATGGGGGTCGACATCGCGGTCGGCGAGGCCCCTGTAAACCTCTTCGCCCAAGCACTCGACGTTTCAGCATCGCCAGGCGGGGGCCGAGCGCGACAGCCTGTCGCTCCAGCCGAGATCGCGCGCGTACCCGCGGGCCAGCCAAGCGTTCGGATCGACGCAACGACAATCATGCCTGCTGATGAGGCCGTAGCGCTCGCCCGCGCGACAGCTGCTGCCTGCGGCGATGTAGACGCTCTCCGCGACGCCGTTTTGGCTTTCAACGGCTGTTCGTTAAAGGCTGGAGCGCGCTCCACAGTTTTTGCAGAAGGCGTCACCGGGGCGCCGTTGCTCGTAATTGGTGAGGCGCCGGGCCGGGAAGAGGACGAGAAAGGTCGTCCGTTTGTCGGCCGCGCAGGCCAGCTGCTCGATCGCATGATGGCGACCATCGGATATTCGCGGGATACGAACGCGCTTATTTCCAATGTCATTTATTGGCGCCCGCCGGGAAATCGCGCCCCAACGCAGGTTGAGATGGCGATCTGCCGGCCTTTTGCGGAACGCCTGATCGAACTCTCTCAACCAAAGGCCGTGCTTTTGGTGGGCGGCGCGCCAACGCAGGCGCTTCTCGGCCTCGCCGGCATTACCCGGGCGCGCGGCGCATGGCGGCAGATTGAAACATCCAGCGGGACGACAACTCCCGCACTACCCACCTTGCACCCGGCGTTTCTGTTGCGCCAACCCCAACAAAAACGCGTCGTTTGGCGAGACCTGCTTTCGCTGGAAGCGCGCTTAAGCAGAAGTTAAGATTGACTTACCTAAGTTTAAGCTGATCGCGGTCGGCCCCCGCGAGACCCCCAGAGACTTTGCCGGCAGATTGAACCGACTGACTTTCCGGCAGCATCGCCTGCCCAGTGAAGACTAGGAGCGACGGATGGGACGGAATTGCGCAGCGGCTAAAGTTGGGGCCAGCCTTCTCGTCCTCGGATTGCTCTGCCCCGGCCAAGCGGCGTCGGCGTCCCAGGATTCCGAAACGCTCACCTTGGCGAGGGCGCAGGAAAGCGAAACCGCTTCTGCCCAACTCGCCGTCCTCTCGGCGGCCGATGTCGCGCTATACGGCGAAATCTTCGCGCTCCAGGAAGAAGCCCGATGGGCGCAAGCCGAAGCGCGGATCGCGCAAGTCTCCGATCCTATCCTGATGGGCTATGTGCGCCGCCAACGACTCCTTCACCCTACTGGCCACCGTTCGACTTACGCGGAATTGAAAGAGTGGATGGCTTTCTACGCCGACCATCCGGACGCTGAAAATATCTACGCGCTGGCGCTGAAAAGGCGCGGACGCGGCGATACGTTGCCGGTTCGGCCGCAGGGGCGCAAATGGCGCAGCGATGCGCCGCCAACACTCCATCCGGAACTGGAGGCGGATTACGCCGCGACAAGCCGACCGCGCTTGACGCAGATTGAGGGGCGAGTCCGCTATCTTATCAAAAAAGAACAAGCGAACGACGCGCTACGCGAAATCGAACAGCATCTTGCGCGGCGGACGATCACAGAAAAACAATATGATCGGATGCGATCATGGGTGGCGGCGAGTTACTATTATCAGGGCTATCTCGGATCCGCGCAGCGCATCGCTGACGACGTCGCCGCACGCAATGGCGAAGTCGCCGTGCTTGCTCACTGGATATCGGGACTGATTGCCTTTCGCGAAGGCGATCCGCTTCGTGCGTTTCAGCAGTTCGACGCTATGGCCGCTGTGGAAACCCAGGATGACGACTTGCGCGCTGCCGCGGGCTTCTGGGGCGCCCGGACCGCGCTGGCCGCAGGGCGCGGCGACCGCGTGGCTCCAAATCTGGAAATTGCAGCCCGTTTTCCCTTTACCTTCTACGGGCAACTTGCGCTCGCCCAACTAGGGCGCGACCCGCAGATCGATTGGACGCCGCCTTCGCTTTCCAAGGAAGGTTTCGAGAGCCTTGCCGCGGCCCACCCAGCCGCGCGGCGAGCGGTAGCGCTTGCCGAAGTTGGGCGACGTGAGGACGCCGACCTTGAGCTTCGCTGGCTGAACGGGGCCATCGACGACCATCTAGACCATGAATTGCTGGCGGTCGCCAGCACGCTCGATCTGCCTGCAGCGCAAATCGATATTGCCCTCGGCAGCAGCGCACGGGGCCTTGCCGCGGGGCTTTACCCTGTGCCGCAATACCAGCCGGCGAACGGCTTTCAGGCTGATCCAGCGCTCATCTATGCGCTTATGCGACAGGAGTCGAAGTTCAAGGTTGAAGCGACAAGCCGCGTCGGCGCGCGCGGACTGATGCAATTGATGCCTCGCACCGCAAGCTACATCGCGAGAGACAAATCCCTACAGAGCAAAAAAGGCGTCGAACGCCTCTATGACCCGGCTTACAATCTTCAGCTTGGGCAAGAATACGTTCAGCACCTGATCAACACGACGGCGCAGGGCGATCTCTTCAAGATGGCTGTCGCCTATAATGGCGGGCCGGGCAATCTGCGCCGATGGAAAGCCGAAGTTCCAATCGACGATCCGTTGCTCTTTATCGAGAGCATTCCGAATACGGAGAGCCGGGATTTCGTAGAGAAGGTACTCACCAATTACTGGGTCTATCGGTCGCGGCTCGGCAAGCCTGCGCGTTCTCGCGATGAAGTTGCGGCGGGGCGCCTCCCGCTTTACGACGCGCTGGATCAGGCGGCGGCGAACTAAGTCGCTGTATTCCAACGATGCAGACTGAGTGACGGCGCTATGCGATTGAGAGTGTCGTCCGCAGCTCGCGCGTCAGACTTTTTCGAGTCCCATCACATCCATGATCGCCGGCCCAAGGATAACGGCGAATAGTACCGGCAGGAAAAACCCGATCATCGGTACGGTGAGCTTTGGCGGCAGCGCGGCCGCCTTGCGCTCTGCTTCCTGCATCCGGAAGTCGCGGTTTTCCTGCGCCATGACGCGCAGCGACTGGCCGAGCGGCGTTCCGTATTTCTCAGATTGTATGAGCGCCGTCGTCACGCCTTTGACCCCATCGAGGCCTGTGCGCTCCGCCAGATTGATGTAGGCCTGACGGCGCTCTTGCAGATAGGATAGCTCCGCTACGGTCAGGCCCAGTTCCTCGCCCAATTCCGGCGAGCCCTGCCCCACTTCGGCGCCGACTTTTTGCAGCGCCGCTTCGATCGACATGCCTGCCTCGACGCAGATCAGGAGAAGGTCGAGCGCGTCAGGCCAGGCAAGTTGAATCTGTTGCTGGCGCTTCGAGATTGCATTCTTGATATACATGCCAGGCAGATAGAAGCCGGAAAAGAATGCGAAGAATGTCGCGAGCAGTTTGCCGAAATTGTCTTTGATCTCGAACCCGTTGAAGACGTAGACGTAGATTGCGACAACAAAGGCGGCGACAAACGGCATGCCGAGACGCGCCGCCATGAAGATGAAAACCGGGCGTTGGCCGCGGAACCCCGCCATCATCAACTTCTTGCGAGCCTCGTTCGCATCGAAGACTTCAAATAGCTTCAGACTTTCGACGATTTCCTTCAGCACGCCCTGCGCTGAGGCTGCTCGCAAACCCTGACCGCGCTTGCTGAAGTTGTCGCGTTGCTGTTGGCGCAAGCGGTCGCGGTAGTCATTGACGCTCTTCATCCGCTCCTGCAGGCGGTCCTTGACAAAGAACGGCTCAAGGATGGTGAA
>CAZSBU010000009.1:0-1546 GCA_964605055.1 uncultured Caulobacterales bacterium
CCGACCTGAATGTCGATCGCTTCCAGCACGGTGACTGCCTGCTCTGCGGGAAATTTGTGCGCGACCGCCCAGCGCGGCGCGCGCGATACGAAGCCGAGCCGATCTTGCCAGTCGAGGCGATCCACCTTGTAGACCACGCCGTCAATGTCGTAGCCGAGATCTGAACGCATGGCCTCGATGGACCGATAATGGTCAAGCATCTCGCCAATATTCACGCAACGCGCCATTTGCGGATTGACTGGCAGGCCCATTTCCCGGAAACGGCTGATCGCTTCCGCCTGCGTCACGGCAATAGCTTCTGACGTTTCGCCCCATCCGTAGGCATAAAAACGCAAAGGGCGCGCAGCGGTAATTGCGGGGTCAATCTGGCGCAGCGACCCTGCTGCAGCGTTGCGGGGATTTGCGAAGGGTTCCGGCTCGCGGCTGTCTCTTGTTGCTTCTTCGGCAAGCCGCGCATTCAGAGCGAAGAAATCGGCGTGCGACATGTAGACTTCGCCGCGTACCTCCAGCCTGTCTGGGGCTCCAACGATCCGTCTAGGAATGTCGACGATTGTCAGCGCATTCGCTGTTACATTCTCGCCCTCTTCGCCGTCGCCGCGAGTCGCCGCGACCATAAGAACGCCGCCCTCATAAAGTAGGTTCAGCGAAGCGCCGTCGATTTTTGGCTCGGCTGTGAATGCAACTTCAACGGTCTCATCAAGACCGAGAAAGCGACGCACCCGCGCTACAAATTCGGTCACATCAAGTTCGTCAAATGCGTTGTCGAGCGATAGCATCGGGCGCAGATGGCGCGATTTCTCAAACCGTCCGGCGGGGGCTGAGCCGACGCGTTCAGACGGGCTATCGGCGCGACGAAGCTTGGGGAAAGCTTTTTCAATGAGCGCATTGCGCCGCCGAAGTGCATCGTACTCGGAATCCGTGAGGGTCGGGCGATCTTCGCCGAAGTAAGATTTATCCGCTTCTGCGATTAACGCGGCAAGCCGCGCGAGCTCGACCACCGCCTCGTCGGGCGTCAGCTCCTTTACGGGCTTATCGGCAGGCGTTGGTTTCATTGCAGCGAGAAGGTCTTTTCGTCCGTATGAGGCCGGATGCTTTCGATTGCGCCAAGGGGAAGTGTTTGAAGTCGCGAATGTTCGATCCGCCCAGCTACTTTACCATTGTCGGCACATCAGCCGCGGCAAGACACATGGGCGCATGACTTTCCGTCCCATAAACCGGTTCAACCCGCCGCCGCGCGACGCTTGCGTGAGGGTTTGTCGGCGCCCCCGGCCGCCCCGAGCAATCGGCGCGCCGCGGCGCGCGCTTCTTCCGTCACGACGGCGCCGGAAAGCATGCGCGCGATTTCCTCTATGCGTTCCCCGGGCTCCAGCGGCCGCACGCGCGTAATTGAGGCCGCGTCCGTTTCTGTTTTTTCAACGCGCCAGTGCGCACCGGCCCGCGCGGCGACCTGAGGGCTGTGGGTGACGACGAGCACCTGCGCCGCTTCGCCGAGCCGGGCAAGCCGTTCGCGCAGAAAGGCGGGCTCGTGAATCCGGAATCCCGGACC
>CAZSBU010000009.1:1556-4493 GCA_964605055.1 uncultured Caulobacterales bacterium
TTCGCCTACCGCGTCCGCCACTGCGCCGCCGACGCCGGAATCGACTTCATCGAAAATGATCACGGTCCGGTTCTCCGCCGCTGCGAGCGCGGCCTTCATGGCGAGGACGAACCGCGATAGCTCCCCGCCGGAGGCGATAGTCTTTAATGGCCCAAAGGGCGCGCCGGGATTGGTCGCAACCATGAATTCCACCTGGTCAACGCCGTCGACGCGCGGCTCGTCGGCGTTGCTGACAATCTGAGTGCGGAATTTGGCCTTGCCAAGCTTCAGCGGTTCAAGCTCAGCCGCAACGGCGGCGTCGAGGCGTGTCGCCGCCGCCTCGCGCACGCGTGTAAGTGCAAGCGCCGCCTTGCGGTACCGCGCGGCAGCAGCGGTCGCCGCTCTCTCAAGGGACTGCAGACCGGAGGCCCCCGCATCGACGTCGGCGAGCGTGGCGACGGCGCGATTATAGACGGCGGGTAAGGCATCTGGATTGACGGCGTGCTTGCGCGCGGCCGCGCGCAAAGCGAACAAGCGTTCCTCGACCGCCTCGAGCGCGCCTTCCTCAACGCCGAGAAGCTCGACGGCGTCCTCCACTGCGGCTCGAGCTTCCATAATTTCGCTCAGGGCGCGGTCAATACGGTCAAGCGCATTGGCGAGCGGGTTCGTTTCAGAAGTGAACGCGGCGCTGGCGCGGGCTAAACGCCTTGCGGCGCCGCTGAGCTGGCCTTCGAGGCCATCTTCGGATAAAGCGGCGAGCGCTGCAGAAAGATCGCTGGCAATTTTCTCGGACGCCATGAGTTCAGCCCGGCGCGCCGCAAGTCGGGTCTCTTCGCCTTCCTGAGGCGACAAATCTTTCAGCTCCGCAACCACATGGCGAAGATAGTCCGCCTCACGCGCCGCCTCCGCGAGAGACACGCGCCGCGCCTCGCATGCCGCCATCGCATCGCGCCACTGCCGGAAGATCTCGCCAATTTCGGCGACGCGGTTCTCCAGACCGGCGAATGCATCGAGCAACCCGCGATGAGCCGCAACTGTGAGAAAGCTCTGTCCATCGTGCTGGCCGTGGATTTCGATAAGCGTCTCGCCGGCATCTCTTAACAGCGCGACAGAAACCGGCTGATCGTTGACGAACGCCCGGCTCTTGCCATCCGCGCCCTGAACGCGGCGCAGAATGACCTGATCATCCGTTGCAGCAACGCCGTTATCGTCGAGAATCTGCCAGACCGGGTGGCCGTCCGGTAATTCGAACGAGGCGGAGACGACGCCCCTTGATGCGCCAGGCCGGACCGACGCGCGGCCAACTCTCGCGCCCGCAGCCAGCCCCAGCGCCTCAAGAAGAATGGATTTTCCGGCGCCAGTTTCGCCGGTCATCGCCGTCAGACCAGAACCTAAAGCAATCGAAAGCTGGTCGATCAGCACGAAATCCTGAATGTGCAGCGCGGTCAGCATTGCAGCGGGTTCCGGCGAAGTGCGGCGGCCTGTAGTCGGATCAGGAGGGCTCGTCTTCAAATACGGGCGCCAGCGCTTCGCTGACGTCCTTCAGCTCTGGCGAGGAGGCTTCCTCGGTCAGTTCGCCCTCATTGTTTTTCTTGTTCTTCTTCTGCTTTTTATCGCTCGCCGCTAATTTCGGGCGGCTGCCCTCCTCAAGGAGATCGTTGCGATTGAGCAGGCGATAGCTGTCTGCATACCAGTTTGTGCCCGGATAATTATACCCAAGAACAGCGGCCGCCGAGCGGGCTTCGTCGACAAGGCCGATCTGCAGATTTGCCTCAACCAGACGATGCAATGCTTCCGGCACGTGGTTTGTCGTCTGGTAATTGTTGATCACATAACGGAACCGGTTGATCGCCGCGATGTGCTTGCCTTGCGCGAGATAGAACCTGCCGACGTACATTTCTTTGCCAGCCAGGTGATCGAAGGTAAGGTCGAGTTTCAACCGCGCGTCGCGGGCGTATTCGGTTGTCGGATAACGACGGACAACATCGTTCAAAGCCTGAACGGCGTTATTGGTGTATTCCTGATCGCGCCCAACATCGCGAATGCGTTCATAAAAGCACATGGCCCGAAGATAGTAGGCGTAAGGCGCATCCTTATTTCCAGGATGCAGGGCGATGAATTGATCGAGGGCCGTCACCGCTTCTTCGTAATCGTTACCCTGATAATGCGCGAATGCCTTCATAAGCATCGCGCGCCGCGCCCAGGCTGAGTAAGGGTGCTGGCGCTCTACCTCTTCAAATAGCGGGATCGCCTGATCGTAGCGCTTGCGTTCCATGGACCGCGCGGCGTCCGCATAGAGTTGCTCAACCGGGCGCTCCACATAAGCGAACTTGGCCTTCTTGCCGCCGCCGCCAGCACATGCCGCAAGAACAAATGCCGCAAATATCGCGACGCCGCTCGCTTTCGCGATGCGCCAGCCCGTTTCCGACTGTCGGTCAAATTTCATCAAACCCGCGCTCCAAACGTCCCTGCCCGGTCCCGTGATAGCGCGAAATTAAAGCAATTTCTATGCAATTGCCGGCGGCGCGACAGATAGGGTCGATTACGCCGAAATACGCCGCTGCGGCCCCTCAGCAATGGACGCGAATTGAATGGCCCCCGACCCGGAGGCAAGTTCGGATTCGATCTGGCGGGCGAACGCAACGTTCAGATCATGCCCGGATTTGTGCGCTCTCAGGCTACCGATGATCGGCGCGCCCAAAAGGGCAAGGTCTCCGACAAGATCGAGCATTTTGTGCAGGGCAAATTCATCCGGATCGCGCAGACCATCATCATTGAGCAAGCGATCAGCGTCCACGACAACGGCATTGTCCAGCGATCCACCGAGCGCCAGCCCGCGGGCCCGCAATTCAGCGACGTCTGCGAGCCGGCAAAAAGTCCGCGCCGGCGCAAGGCGCGTGTGAATTGCAACGGGATCGTCTAGGTCCACGATGACCTCGCCCGCCCCGATTGCCGCGT
>CAZSBU010000009.1:4503-11966 GCA_964605055.1 uncultured Caulobacterales bacterium
CGTCAAAGTCAATCGATACGTGAACGATCCGCGTTTCGCTCGGCTCAATCGCGATGTATCTCCCGCGATCTTCAATCTTTAGGGGGCGATTGACACGGACGGCCGATCTCCACTCCGGCTGCAGTTGAAGGCCAACGCTCTCTATCGCTTTGAGAAAGGGAGCCGCGCTGCCGTCGAGGATGGGGACCTCCGGCCCCTCGACCTCAATCGCTGCGTTGTCGACGCCGAGAATGGCGAGCGCCGCCAGAAGGTGCTCGACTGTCGCGACCGTAGTCGATGGATCGCTTGATCCGAGCGCCGTGCAATGATGCGTGCTAAAGACCGCCTGAGGGGTAGCGCGGATGATTTCCGAGCTTTCCTTGCGGCGAAAATAAATGCCCGACCCGCTTCTTGCGGGGCCAATAACGACGCTGCAGGCGAGCCCGGAATGTAGCCCTACGCCGGCGAAGGCGATCGGCGAGGCGATGGTCGCTTGCTGAAGCCTCATATCCGCCGTCGCCTTTCCAATTTAACGCGCACAGATGATGGCTTGAACCCTATCAGCGGGGAATCGAGAACCGCATTTATCATGATCTCGTTCACACCAGCAGCGCAAAAACCCAATTCCAGGACCGGCCCCGCCGAGCTATCTGGATCACTATTGTGCGGCGCAGCGCAAACAGAGGCAATTGACGGAAGGTTGCACCATATTTCAAGCGATTGAACCGTAAACTAGTCTAATGTTGAAGAAAGCTAGATAAACCCCTGAAAAAGAGACCAATTCTTGCCTTGATTAAATGCACCACAGGATGATGAATTGGGATAACGCAGACGCGCTTCTTTCCAACATGTAACGACATTAGTCCGATAAGGGTTCAAACGCAGCCAGGTTCACAAACAAGCGTTCGGCGCAATAAATAGATGCGATCGCGGCGTTGCGAGCGTTGGCGGCGAACCCATCGCAAACCAAAGGGCGCTCAAACGGGCGACGCCCTCCTTCGCCTTAAAGAAAGGCCAGTTGCCAACGCCCGCCGATTTAGTTGCAGGCTCTCGTCAAGCCGCAACGCTCTCCGGCAGACGCGAGCTTAACTGATTTTCTTCCGCCGCAAGAAGGATGGAATTTCGAGATCGCCGTCGTCGCCCCCAAAGAGATCGCCGTGGGTCGGCTCAGCGCGCGGGGCGGGTTCGCGAGCAGGCTCGGCGACCTGACCGGCTGCAGGTTCCTCGCGGCGCGGGTCACGAAGCGACTTAAGCAGATCAAGCGCCGCCATCGACGTCTTGCCGATCTCCTGGGCCGCATCGCGGAAAGGATTGCGTAAGCGCGACGGGTCAACGTTCGCCTCATCCGCAGGCGCCAGCCGTTTTTCCGCTGGATAAGGTGTCGGGCTAGGCGTCGGATTGGTCGCTGGCCCTTGCTGTAGCGGGCCCCTCAAAGTTCCGGACGCATCCGCCGAGCCCTCGATCAGCATACGGCGGATGCGCTCGTGCACCTCGCCGACGGGGTTAGCAGGCTGAGTTGGCGCTAAAGGCAGAGACATCGAAGCGGCGCGCGCCCCTTCGACAGCTGCATGGGACTGAACCGACACTTGAACGGCAGCGGGAGAAGGCGTCTGCGATCCGGCGATCGCGCCCCGCGACGGCTGCGCCGCTGGCGCGGCGTCAGCGCTTTGTGCGGATTCCCGCCACGGCCTTGACGCCGACATCGAAATCGATCGCTGCTGATATCCGTGAATATCGCGCGCGACGGCCTCGATGCCCGTTGCGACGACCGAGACCCGGACGCGCCCTTCCAATGTCTGATTGAAGGTTGATCCGACTATGATGTTTGCGTCCGGATCGACCTCGGCGCGAATGCGATTGGCCGCTTCGTCGACCTCGAACAAGGTCATGTCCATCGAGCCCGTGATGTTGATGAGCACGCCCTTTGCCCCCTTCATCGACACTTCGTCGAGAAGCGGGTTTGAAATCGCGGCTTCGGCGGCGCGGATGGCGCGCTTTTCGCCCTCAGCCTCGCCGGTCCCCATCATCGCCTTGCCCATCTCGCTCATGACGGTCCGCACGTCATTGAAGTCGAGGTTGATCAGACCCGGCATGACCATCAAATCAGTGATGCCGCGTACGCCCGAATGGAGGACCTGATCGGCCAGCGCGAAAGCCTCCGCGAATGTCGTGCGCTCGTTGGCGATCGAGAACAGATTTTGGTTTGGAATGATGAGCAGCGTATCGACGTGTTGTTGCAGCGCATCGATGCCCGCCATCGCGATCTTCATGCGGCGAGCGCCTTCAAAATGAAAAGGCTTGGTCACGACGCCTACGGTGAGGATGTCGCGCTCCTTCGCGGCCCGGGCGATCACCGGCGCTGCGCCCGTCCCGGTTCCGCCGCCCATGCCGGCGGTAATGAAAAGCATATGCGAGTTGCCGATATGCTCCATGATTTCGTCAAGCGACTCTTCGGCGGCCCCGCGACCTATTTCTGGCAGCGAACCCGCACCAAGCCCTTGCGTCGCCTTCACGCCAAGCTGAATGCGCCGCTCCGATTTTGAAAGTCCCATCGCTTGCGCGTCCGTGTTGGCCACCAGAAATTCGACGCCCTCAAGCGAGCTGTCGATCATGTTGTTGACCGCGTTGCCGCCTGCGCCGCCGACGCCAATCACGCTGATGCGCGGCTTGAGTTCGGTGAGCTCTGGCACGCTGAGATTTAGTGGCATCGATCGCTCCGCCCGTGTTGGCTAATTTTGTGTTAAAGGTTCGTTCAGAACTCTTACCAAATCGTTAACGACGCCTTCGCGATCCATCCTCATACGACCTTTTTTCATCGGAGGACGGCGGATGCGCCGGTTTCCTTTCTGTGAGTCAGTTCGCGCAGGTTGTCATGCGAAAATTGAGGGCGCGCCGTCGATAAATGCGCACCGGGCGCTGAGCGTCAGAAATTCTGGCGCAGCCAGCCGCTCACGCCGCGCAAAACGCCGCCAATCGCTCGGCCGGGGCGCGCGGCGCCACTGGCGCCGTCCTTTGACGGCTCCGAACGAAGGGAAGATCCAGCCAAGCTCCAAGCTCTCGCAAAGGGCGTTCGTGGCTGCGTCGCCTGCCGAGCGGCGCACCTGAGCGCCCCGGCGACCGCCGCAAATTGCGGCGCTGTCGCAGCGTCCGGCGCGCCGAGCAATCCGGCAGCCCGTCCCAGCCGCGCTTTGACGCCCATCACCCGCTCCGTCATCTCGCGCGCGCCAACGAGGAGACTGCCGCCGCCAGTAAGCACGGCGCGGCGCATGCCGCGCGTCGGCGCCCCGGATTTTTCAAGACCAGCAAGCGCCAGTTCGAGGATTTCCTCCAGCCGCGGCGCAATCACCGCCGCGACTTCTGCACGCGACACGCGCAATGTCTCGCGCGCATCGCCAAGTTGCGGAAATTCAACAAACCGGTGTTCGTCGCCCGATCCGGCGAGCGCGGAGCCGTGCAAAGTTTTTACGCGTTCGGCGCTGCCAAGGGGCGCACTGAATATCTGGGCGATGTCGCGAGTGATGTTGTCGCCGCCGAGCCCAACGCCGCCGCACGCGACTAGCACGCCGCGATCATAGGCGGCGAAGTCCGTCGTGCGCGCGCCAATGTCCAGCAAGATGACGCCAAGGTCTTTTTCATCCTCGATCAGCACCGCTTCCGATGCGGCCACCGGCGCGGCGATGAAGCCTTGCAGATCAATGCCGCAGCGCCAGAAGAGCGTTTCAATGTTTACGCGGTGACTGTCGCGCACGGACAATGCCAGAACCTCGGCAAAGAGGCTTGCGCCAGCCGCGCCGATTGGCGATCCATCCACATGCTCGCCATCGACCCTGAAGCGAATAGGCGAGGCGCCGATCGAGCGCGCGCCTTCGGGCGCAGCCAACCGCTGGGCCTCGGCCAAACAATCGGCGACATCATCGCGGGTCACCCGCCCGCCAGCGAGGTCGAGATCGACGCCGATGCGGCGGCAAGCGATCACACGACCCGGCGCGGTGGCGTAGGCAGCGCGAATTCTCTCGCCCGCCATGCGCTCGGCCGCTTCGATGGCCGCCCGAAGCGAGGCTTCCAGGTCAGACTTGACCTCGCGCGTGAGGCCGCCGTGCTGGCCGACGCCCAATACGTCGATATCGGCCCGGCCCCCGCCAAGCGCCACCGCCTCCCCGATCATGCAAGAAGTTTTCGCCCCGCCGAGGTCGATAGCGGCGATGAGGTTTTTGTCTCCGACGGATTTGGGTCGGTTCGCCATTTACGCGGTGCTACTCTGTCTGTCGGACCGATCGGTCCAGTTCTGGCGGAAAGACGCCGGTATTAAAAAAATCAGGTCAGGCCCCGCCATCAATACCGGATGGCGGCTCGCCTCGTCGTTTGATTATCATGCGTTCGGCGTCACGAAGGTCGATATATTCGATATCCTGGTCAAGTGTTCCGTGAGCGGTCTGCAAAACCCCAACCATTTCGATCGCTTCGGCAAGGCCCGTTTCCGGCAGATTGATCTTTGCTTTATTGCGGAGTTCCAGCGTCCATCGCCGTTCGCTGACCCGGATCAACGCCGCCGTCCGCTCGGCCAGCACGGGAAATCGCGCCAGCGCCTGGAGAACTTCCGCCGCCGCCTCGGGCGCCCCCGCCCCAACGATGAGCGGCAGATAGGAATATTCGAGCGCTCCAACCTCTCTGATCACGGCGCCGTCGGCGTCTATGAGCAGCGGTTGGCGATCGATCTGCCAGATCGCGGCGGGCATGCGTTCGCGGATCGACACGTGCAACCCGTCCGGCAGCAGGCGCGTGACGGACGCGGACTTCACCCAGCCAAGCGCCTCAACGCGGGTGCGCACGTCTTGCAAGCTGATTTGCAGCAGCGACTGCCCGATGACCGGACCTATCGCCGCGAGAACATCGTCATGCGCCGTCTGGCGCGTTCCGCGCACCGTCACGCGGTCGACGCGGAAGCCGGCTTTGCGCGCGACTTCTGCAAACTGGCGATCGACCGCTTGCGCAGCAACGCCCAAATAGCCGCCCGCCCACAAAATCGCCAGGCCGGTCGCCAGGATGACGAATGCGCCGGCGATCGAAGCGAGCGTGTAATTCTCGAACGTCTCCCATATCCGGGCGAACAGGCCCGCTTCTTTCGCGGGACGACGCGGCGCGCGGCGCCCGCCCGATGTTTTGCGCCGGGACGATTTTTTCACCTTTGGCATGAGGCGTCCTCGATTAGCCACGCGCATAGTTCAGGGAATGACACGCCGCACCAGGCGGCCTGTTCCGGCGTCAGCGACGTGCCCGTCATCCCCGGTTGTGTATTGATCTCAAGGAAGAATACCTGCTCGCCGATGGCGTTTTCATCGTAACGGAAATCCGACCGCGAGACGCCGCGACAGCCGAGCGCCTCGTGCGCGATCAGGGCAAGCTCCATGCAGCGCGCGGCGATTGCCGGGGGCAATTCGGCTGGAAGGATGTGGCGCGATCCGCCTGCGGCGTATTTCGCTTCATAGTCGTAAAAGGCGAGGCTCGTCGTGATCTCAGTGACGCAAAGGGGCCGGTCTCCCATCACCGCGACGGTAAGTTCGCGGCCGGGTATGAAGCGCTCGACAAGAACGTCATCGCCGAGCGACCACTGCGTGCTGGCAAGCTCTTCCGGCGGACGGTTGTCACCTTCTCGGACAATAAAAACGCCAACGGAGGAGCCTTGAGCGTTTGGTTTGATGACATAGGGCGGCTTCATGATATGGCCGCCGGCGGCCTCTTGACGCGACACGATACGTCCTTCCGGCGAGGGGACGCCAGCGTCGCGCAAAACAAGTTTCGCCCGCTGCTTGTCCATGGCCAGCGCGGAGGCAAGAACGCCGGAGTGCGTGTAGGGAATGCCTAAAATTTCAAGAACGCCCTGCACGCAACCATCCTCGCCCCACTGGCCGTGCAGCGCGTTGAAGGCTGCGTCGGGTTTAAGGTGGGCCAGACGCGACGCGAGATCGCGGTCAACGTCTATCTCGATCACTTCATAACCTGCTTCGCGCAAGGCGCGCGCAACAGCGGCGCCGGAATTAAGAGACACCTCGCGTTCGGGCGACCAGCCGCCCTTCAATACTGCTATGCGCTTGTACTTCACGCCGGTTCTCCGATGCGTTTGATTTCCCAGCGCAGGGTAACGCCCATCTTCTTAAGCACATCTTCACGCAAGCCCTCGACGAGCGCTTCTATGTCAGCCGCCGCTGCGCGCCCGCGATTGATCATGAAATTGCAGTGTTGATCCGATACCGCCGCATCGCCTATGCGCCGCCCTCGCCCGCCGATCGCATCAATCAGTTCCCACGCCTTTCGGCCGCCAGACGCGGCGGGGTCGGGATTGGCGAACGTCGACCCGCCGGTGCGCTCGCGGATGGGCTGGCTCTTCTCGCGCCGCTCCATGATCGCCATCATTCGCGCTTCGATTGCAGTGACGTCGTCAGGGCGGCCCTCAAACTTTGCTTCGGTAAAGATCAGGCCCTCGCCTGCACCGCAATGCCGGTAGCCAAATCCCATCTCGGCGTTCGCCAGCGTCAGGCGATTTCCAGCGCGGTCGTAGGCGACCGCCTCAATGAGCACATCTTTCGTTTCCTTGTCATAGGCGCCTGCGTTCATCGCCAGCGCGCCGCCAATCGTTCCGGGCACACCCCGATAGAACTCGAGGCCGGAAATTCCCGCTCTCGCCGCGGTGCGGGCGACCTGCGCGTCAAGCGCCGCAGCCCCTGCCGTGATCGTCGCGCCCTCAACCACTATGCGCGCAAATGGCGCGCCAAGCCGGATGACAACGCCGCGCACGCCGCCATCGCGCACCAGCAAATTCGAGCCAACGCCAACCGGATAGACAGGCACATCCGGGGGCGTCCGGCTTAAAAAAAAGCCGAGATCTTCAGCGTCCGCCGGCGTAAACAAAACGTCAGCGGGTCCGCCGACGCGAAACCACGTGATCGCCGACATGTCAGCGCCTTCAACATAGCGTCCACGGACGGCCGGCAGATCGGCGGCGGTAATACGAGGTGTCATGAGTGCGAACCCACGTCCGACCGCGACTCCAATAGGGCCGCGAGCGTGTTTGCATAGCGCGTGATGTCACCCGCGCCGAGGCAGACGACGAAGTCGCCCGGCTCGGCTAGCGTTGCGATCACTCCCGGCAAATCTTCAAGTGAGGCCAGCGCGCGCACGTCACGATGACCCTGAGCCTGTGCGCCCGCAACAAATGCATCGCGATCAATGCCTTCGATTGGCGCTTCGCCCGCCGTATAAACGTCCGTTACAAGAGCAATCTCCGCCTCGTTTAGGCAACCGCAGAATTGGTCGAATAGATCGCGAAGTCGCGTGAACCGATGCGGCTGAACGACGGCAATGATTTTGCCGGAGGCAACGTTCCGCGCAGCGCGCAGGACAGCGGCGATTTCAACCGGGTGATGGCCGTAATCATCGATGATCGTGACGCCCCGCCATTCGCCCGCCTTTGTAAATCGGCGCTTGAC
>CAZSBU010000009.1:11976-21082 GCA_964605055.1 uncultured Caulobacterales bacterium
AACTTTGCAAACCCGGACTTAATCGCCGCCTCGCTCGCCCCGATCCGCCGGGCGACAGCGGCAGCCGCTAGCGAATTCAGAACATTATGAATGCCCGGCATGGGCAACGTGACGTCAACGATCCGCGAGACTTCCTCCGTACGCCCGTCCTTGCGGCGCTCACGGAAAACGATGTCATATCGCGCGCCGCCGCCTTCAAATACAACATTCTCAGCGCGGACGTCAGCTTGCGGGTTTGCGCCGTAGGTTACGAGACGTCGGTCCGTTACGCGACCGACAAGCGCCTGCACCTCGGGATGGTCGAGACAAACGACGCCGAACCCATAGAATGGGGTATTCTCGACAAAGTCGTCGAACGCTGCGCGCAGCGCTTCAAAACCACCCCAGTGGTCGAGATGCTCTGGATCGATATTGGTGATCACCGCGACAGTCGTCGGCAGACGGAGGAATGCGCCGTCCGATTCATCAGCCTCAACGACCATCCAGTCGCCTTCGCCCAAGCGCGCATTCGTGCCATAGGCATTGATGACGCCGCCATTGATGACAGTCGGATCAAGCCCCGCCTCATCGAGCAAGGCGGCGACCATGGTGGTCGTAGTCGTCTTGCCATGCGTCCCTGCAACCGAAATCGTCCATTTCAGGCGCATCAACTCGGCAAGCATGTCTGCGCGGCGCACAACGGGTATGTGGCGGGCTCTTGCCGCGAGCACTTCCGGATTATCCCGCCCGATGGCTGTTGAGACCACCACCGCGTCGGCCCCTTCCACATTGGCCGGATCGTGACCAATGACGACGGAGACGCCCTTGTCGCGCAAGCGCTGCACGTTGGCGCTTTCCGAGACGTCCGAGCCGCGAACGGAATAACCGAGATTGCTCATGACCTCGGCAATGCCGGACATGCCGATGCCGCCGATGCCGACGAAATGCACAGCGCCGACGCCAAAAGGCAGGCGAACCTTGATGTTGCGGGGATCGCTCACGCTGCGCGCCTTTGCTTGAACGCAATCAATTCATCTACCAGATCGGCGAGCGCCGCCGCCGCCCCGCTCCGTACGCGTCCGTTCGATGCGCGGGCCATTGAGGCGAGCCGGCTCGCGTCACCGAGGATAGATGATAATTCGCCAGAGAGCGTTTCTGACGTGAATTCCCCTTCCGGTAACGTTACGGCTGCCCCGGCGTCGCTCAATGCACGCGCATTGCCGCTTTGATGGTCGTCCATCGCGATGGCGAGCGGCACGAGGATGGACGGACGGCCGATAAGGGCGAGTTCAGTGACAGTTGAAGCGCCCGCACGCGCAATAACGAGGTGTGCGCCTGCAATACGCGCCGGAAGATCAACGAAGAAGGGCTGGATCTCGCACCCAATGCCGGCTTCTGCATAAGCCATGCGCACTGACTCACGCTCATCGTCGCGCGCTTGCTGAGTAACGCGTAGGCGAGACTTCAGCGGCGCTGGTAGCCGCGCCATCGCAGCGGGCGCAACGCGCGAGAACATGGACGCGCCCTGGCTTCCGCCAAAAATCAGGACGCGGATATCGCCGGTATCGCCAGGCGCATCATACGGATCGCCTGCAAGAGCGGCGACCGCGTCGCGCACCGGATTGCCTACCTCTCTTAGCTTTGACTGCAACCGTGAGGGCGCTTTCTCCAGAACGGGAAAGGCATGCGCCACGAAACGCGCGCCGTCCGCTAGAATCCGGTTCGATCGCCCAAGCACGCCATTTTGTTCATGCAAGCCATATGGCACGCCGAGAATCGACGCCGCCTTCATCGCCGGAAGGGACGGATATCCGCCGAACCCGACAGCGGCTGCTATCGTCCGCTGGCGGAATTCACGCAGAGACGTCAGCAAGCCGCCCGCCAGAGAAAGGGCGGCCGCCGCCTTGGCGACAGGTCCGCCGACGTTCGGGCTGGCGGCCGAGATTTCGAAGCGCGCATCCGCGGGAAACCGCTCGGCGAACCTCGCGCCGCGCGCATCGGTGACAAGCAAAACCGACCGCCCCCGGCGCTTCAGCTCCTGCGCCAGCGCCTCCGCCGGAAAAAGGTGGCCGCCCGTGCCGCCAGCCGCCAAGGCGACGACGGGTTTTGCTGGGTCTTCCATCACGGCATCAATTCCTTGCGGCGGGCCGAGCCTGCCGTCCGCCTCGTCAGCGCTAGGATCAATCCGACCGACAGCGCGGTCGCCAGAAGCGATGACCCTCCATAGGAGATAAAAGGGAGCGTCACGCCTTTGGCGGGCAGCGCGCGCAGATTGACGGCGATATTCAGAAAGCTCTGTAATCCGATGATTGTGGCGAGCCCGCATACGGTTGTCTGAACGAATACGCTTTTCATCGCGCTCGCACGAACGTAGGCGCGCATCACGAGCGCGGCGTAAAGGCCAAGTATCAGGAAGCCCGCCATCAATCCAAATTCTTCGCTCGCGACGGCGAAAATGAAATCCGTATGGGCGTCCGGCAAAGAATGCTTGACCGCCGCGCCGTCGCCCCAACGACCGAATGCGCCGCCATTGCCGATTGCTTCCAAAGCCTTTCGCACCTGATAGCTGTTGCCGCTTTCAGGGTTGAGGAAGACATCAATGCGCGCCGCAATATGAGGCGACAGGAAATAGCCCGCGACGATTACGCCAATGGCTGCTGCTGCAATGGCTACAAGCCAGATTAGGCTTGCGCCAGCAATGAAAAACATCGCCATCCACCCGCCCGCGAGCAAAGACGCCTGGCCATAATCAGGCTGCAGAACGAGGAGCCCTGCGCTTACCCCAAAGCAGGCCATGGCGATGGCGGCGCCCGGAAATTTTGGGTCGCGCGCGCCCTCCGCGAGCATCCAGGCAGCGACTACAACGAACCCTGGCTTTAAAAACTCGGAGGGTTGCAGGGCGAACGGGCCGATCGAGAACCAGCGTCTGGCGCCGTTGATCTCGGGCGCAAACAACAGCGCCGCAGCGCAGAGCAATACGGCGCCGATAAAAACAATCGTCCCCATACGGCGCGCCTGCAAGGGAGACAGCGTTGACACAGCCAGCATGACGACGATCGCAAGCGGCAAGAACAGCAACTGTCGAAAGAGGAAGTGAAACGGCGACCCAATTCCCATGCGCTCCGCAGCGCCCGGCCCGGCTGCAATCAAAAGGATTACCCCAATCGTCACCAGCGCGAACGCTATTCCGATACTGGACCGGTCAACGGTCCACCACCATCGAGCGAGTGGCGAGGTGTCAAGACGGCTCGGCGCGTTCATGCAGCAGCTCCATCCGCCTGATCGAAATTGCGGGCCAGTCGTCGAAAAAGGTCCCCGCGCTCCTCGAAATTGCGAAATTGATCGTAGGAGGCGCAAGCCGGCGAGAGAAGCACTGCGGGCGCGGTCAGTCCGCTTTTGGCCGCGTCCGCTGCGGCGCGCGCAACCGCCGTCGCGAGGTCGCCACATGGAACGCAATCGACGGCGCCCTCGAGTTGGGTTTGGAACATCGGCGTTGCCTCTCCTATGAGATAGGCGCGCCGGACACGAGACATCAACGGCGCCAATGAAGCGACGCCCCCTTCCTTTGGCCTTCCGCCGGCAATCCAAAAAACATCCCCATACGCACTGAGGGCTCGAGCCGAAGCGTCGGCGTTTGTGGCTTTGGAGTCATTGACGAAGACAACCCCATTCACGCGACGGACAACTTCCAGCCGGTGCGGCAGTCCTTCGAAACGCTCCATGGCCCGCATTGCAACCGTCGGCGCAACGCCTTCCGCCATGCAGGCCGCCAATGCAGCGCAGGCGTTTTGCCAATTGTGAGGGCCGCGCAAGGAATCTATCCCTGACAGATCTCCAGCTTCGCCTCGTCTGTCGTCCAGACTGTAAAACAAGCGCGCGCCAACAGCGAAGACGCCGCGGCCGAGCGAGCCTTCGACGGAAATGGGAGCGACGCGTGCAGGTCCGATCGAGGCGAGCATGGCGCAAACGCCCTGACACGACGAATCGTCGACGCCGACAATGGCGATGTCGTCTGCCGTCTGATTACGAAATATCCGTTTCTTCGCCGCAATGTAGCCGTCAAGGCTGCCATGACGTTCGATATGATCCGGTGAAATATTGAGCAGCGCCGCGGTGTTCGCGCGCAGGCTCGTCGTCAGGTCCAGTTGGAACGATGAAAGCTCCAACACATAAACCGCGCCGGCGCGCGGCTCAGGCAATGACAGAACCGGCACGCCAATATTTCCGCCTATGCGCGCATCGACGCCGGCTTCGCGTAGCACGTGTCCCGTAAGCGCGGTTGTCGTCGACTTGCCATTCGACCCCGTGATCGCGATCACGCGTGGCCGGGCTCTTTCCGGTAACGCGTTCAAAGCCCGCGCAAACAATTCCACGTCACCCATTATGGCGACTTTTTCCTGACGCGCTTTGCGCACAATAAGGTGCGGCTTCGGGTGTGTCAGCGGCACGCCGGGGCTTAGCACGAGAGCAGACAATTCGCGCCACGGCCATGCCTTTGGATGCTCGGCGGCGTAGCGTGTGTTCACTGTACGGGCGCGTGCGGCTTCTTGTTCATCCCAGACGAAGACTTCCGCACCGGCGGCGACCAGTGCTTCGCATACGGATATACCCGTCGCGCCCAGCCCGAACACGGCAAGCTTTTTTTTCTCCAGGTCAGGCGGAACGATCATGAAGCAGTTACCGCAATTTCAACGTCGCAAGTCCGATAAGCGCAAGAATAACCGCAATGATCCAGAAACGGATGACGATGGTCGATTCTTTCCAGCCCAGTTGTTCAAAATGGTGGTGGATAGGAGCCATGCGGAAAACACGCTTGCCCGTTAGTTTGAACGACGCAATCTGAATCATAACGGAAAGGCCTTCCAGCACGAACAATCCGCCTACGATCGCGAGCACGATCTCATGCTTTGCCGCAACCGCGATCGATCCAATCGCGCCGCCAAGGGCCAGCGACCCTGTATCGCCCATAAATATGGCGGCGGGCGGCGCATTGAACCAGAGAAATCCGAGCCCTGCGCCAATAATCGCGCCACAAATGACCGCGAGTTCGCCGACGCCCGGCACGTAAGGAACCGCCAGATAGTTCGCATAAATCACGTTGCCGACGAGATAGGCGATTAGCGCATAGGTGGCGGCGGCGATCATCACCGGAACCGTGGCCAATCCGTCAAGACCGTCCGTCAGATTGACGGTGTTTGAAGCGCCGACAATGACAAACGCCGCGAACGGAATGATCAGCAAACCTATTGGAATGCCGACCACACCTTCGCCGAACCATTCGCCAAATAACCTCAACGGCACAAAGGGCACGCCGACCGAGGTCTCGATGCCAGGCGGCGCGTCCGGCGCTGCGCCAAGCGTCTGTACGCATATGGCGCCGGCCAGCAGCGCTACGGCAAACTGGACGATAAGTTTCAGGCTGCCGACGACGCCGCTTGCCGTTTGCTTGGTCACTTTCATGTAATCGTCGACGAACCCTAACAGGCCATAGCTCAGCGTCACGCCCATCACGACCCAGACATAGACATTATCGAGACGCGCCCACAGCAAGGTTGCCGCCGTCAAGGACAGGAGAATGAGAACGCCGCCCATGGTTGGCGTTCCGGCCTTCGAGATGATGTGGCTTTGCGGACCGTCTTGCCGGATGGGTTGCCCGCGCCCCTGCTTTCTCCGCATCCACCTGATGAGGCCTGGCCCAACGATAAAAGCAATAATCAGCGCCGTGACGACCGCTCCGCCCGTCCGAAAGGTCAGGTAACGAAACAGATTAAAAAGCGCAAATTCATCAGCATACGGCGTCAACAGGTGATAAAGCATAAAACTGGCGTGATCTCCGCTGGCTCAGGCCGATGCTGTCGCCCGGAGGGCGCGCGCGACGAGGCTGACCTTAGAACTGTTCGATCCTTTGACCATGACGACATCGCCCTCGCGCAATTCTTTTGTGATGTATGCGGCAAGGGTCGCTGCGTCGGGCTCGGCTGCGCCCTGCAGCCCTTTGGGAAGCGCGCCCCACAGATGTTGCGTCAACTTACCCACCGCAAAGACGCGATCAACGCCTGCCTCGACCAGCGGCTCGGCGAGCCCTTTATGCAGACTTGGGCTGTCAGGGCCGAGCTCAAGCATGTCGCCCAGAATGGCGATCCGGCGCCCTTCGCCTCGCGGCGCGGCCGCCCCGAGAAGGCTGATCGCCGCGCGCATGGATGCCGGGTTAGCGTTATAGCTCTCATCGATCAGGGTAATCCGGGCGCCGCCTGGCAGCAGCACCTCCGATTGAGCGCCCCGCCCTTCCGCGGCCGGCAGTCGCGCGATGCCGGCTGCGGCCGTCCTGCAGGGCAATCCGAGCGCCTTAATCGCGGCCAGCACAGCGAGGGCGTTCATGGCCTGATGCCGGCCAGGCGCTGCGAGAGTGAACTCCAAGCGCTCGCCCGCCGCCGCGACGACCGCCTCGCCCTTGACGCCGTCGGTGCGGTAACTGACCAAGCGGAAATCAGCTTTGGCGCTTTCGCCAAAAGTAACCCGACGAGAGATGCCTGCCTCTTCGGCGCGTTTGAGCAAAATCCCGTAGTGATCATTGTCGATGGGCAGCACCGCCGCCCCGCCCCTGGCGACGCCCGAAAATATTTCCGCCTTTGCCTCAGCGATGGCTGCAACCGAGTCGAAAAATTCGAGATGGGCCGCAGCGACAGTCGTTACGATCGCGACATGCGGTGCGACAAGTTTCGTCAGCGGCGTAATCTCCCCCGCATGGTTCATGCCGATTTCGAAAACGCCGAAATCGGCGGTCATCGGCATGCGCGCAAGCGTTAGCGGCACGCCGTAATGATTATTGAAGCTTCGATCTGCGGCGTGAACCCGACCGAACGGAGCCAACGCCGCCCGCATCATCTCCTTGGTGCTCGTTTTGCCGGCACTTCCCGTCACGCCGATACGCTTGCCAAAATTACGCGCCCGCGCCGCGCGCGCGAGATTCCGCAATCCCTCGAACGTGTCTGAAACGACCAGAAACGGCGCACCGTCAGGCGCATTCGTCGGGGGTTGATCGACGAGCGCGGCGGCCGCGCCGCGCGCAAAGGCGCTTTCGACAAATTCATGTCCATCGCGAGCGTCTTTCAGCGCCACAAACAATTCGCCCGGTTCAATCGTCCGGCTATCAATGGAAACGCCGCCCGCGGCCCATTCTTCCGCGACCCAACGATCGGGATCTGCATCCTGCTTGCCCCCGCGCGCAGCCAGAGCGCCGCCCGTGGCGCACGCGGCTTCAAATGCGGTCCACAGCCCGGTCTTCATGCCAATCCTCCCGTATGGGCGCGCGCCGCCTTTGCGGCAACTTCGTAATCGCTGAACGGCAGCACTCGGTCGCCCACGATCTGTCCGTTTTCGTGGCCCTTTCCGGCAATAATCAGGGCATCGCCCGGGCGCAGCAAACCAACGCCGTAATCGATCGCAGCCGCCCGGTCGCCGATTTCGGTCGCGCCCGGGCACCCGGAAAGGACCGCCGCGCGGATAACCGACGGGTCCTCCGATCGCGGATTATCATCGGTGACGATAATCACGTCAGCGCCTCGCGCCGCAGCTGCCCCCATCAGCGGCCGTTTTGCCCGGTCGCGGTCGCCGCCTGCGCCAATGATGGCGATGACGCGCCCGCGCGCATGGGGACGGATTGCGCGTAGCGCCGTCGCCACCGCATCCGGCGTATGCGCGCAGTCCACATACACTGAAGCACCGCCTACATCAGAAACGAATTGCATTCTGCCGGGCGCGCCTTCGAGCCGGTCAAGCAGCGGCAGAACCTGATCAGCGGGCGCGCCGCCGCCAATTACAATCCCCAGGGCCAGAAGGGCGTTCTCGGCCTGGAACGCGCCGACAAGCGAAAGGTTTACCGTATGCTGAAAAAAAGGCGCTGATCCGCCAATCCGCACGTCAATCTCAAGTCCCGCGTTGTGAGGACGCGCCGCTAAAAGCCTGATGTCTTCGCCATTCGCGCCCGTCGTCAGCGTTCGGATCTCCCGTGCGCGCAAAGCCACAAGGATTTCCTCCGCGCCCTCGCCGTCTGCGTTGACGACAGCGAAGCCCGTCAGCGGCAGGAGCTGTTCGAAGAGGCGTTTCTTCGCCGCGCCATAGGCTGCAAAACTGCCGTGAAAGTCGAGGTGGTCCTGCGTCAGGTTGGTGAACGCAGCAGCCGAAAAACGCACGCTATCGGCGCGGTGCTGGTCAAGCCCGTGGCTCGAGACCTCCATCGCGAGTTTATCGACGCCAGCATCACTCATCAGGTCGAGCGTCTGGTGAAGCGTGATCGGGTCGGGCGTCGTGTGTCCGATGGCGCGGAAGAATGAAGGACCAATTGCGCCGAGCGTTCCCATGCTGCCCGCTCGATGCCCAAGAAGCGTCCAGAGCTGCGCTGCGAAACGCACCGTCGACGTCTTGCCGTTCGTGCCCGTAACGCCGGCGATAAATTCCGGCTGCCGCGGAAAAAAGCGCGCTGCGATCGCAGCAAGGCGCATGCGCGGCTCCGGGTCTTCGACCACCGGCGCCTTAACGCTCTTCGCGGCGCCGGGCGCCGCCAGAATTGCAGCAGCGCCGCGCGCGCACGCCTCATCAATGAACGCCGCGCCGTCGAGCGAAGCGCCCGCTATCGCGGCAAACAGATACCCTTCGCGAACGAGCCGGCTATCGACTGCAAGACCCTTTATCTCAGGATCGGGATCAACCTCCTCGCCGATGAGTTCAGAGAGCTTCATAAGTCGGAGCCGGGATCCGCGGCGTCGATTTCCCGTTGGTCGACAAGCGCCACGGCTGGACGGTCGCTGCCCGCGCCCAGTCCCATGAAAGTGGCGACGGCAACGGCTTCATTCACCGGCAACACGCCCAGAACCGGCGCGAGGCGCGATACCGCCGAAGCGAACACCGGGGCTGCGTTCCAGCCCGCCGTCGCAAAACCGTGTGTTCCTTCGATCGGTTGGGGGTTATCCAACGAGACGAGTACGGCGTAGCGGGGGGCATGACCGGGGAACGCCCCGACGAATGTTGATATGCGCGCGTTGCGGTCATAACCGCCATTGGTCGGCTTATCGGCGGTGGCGGTCTTGCCGATCGGAAAATATCCGGGCGCCTCCGCCTGAGAAGACGA